>NZ_JBYTAG010000020.1:0-94254 GCF_058787995.1 Cupriavidus sp. FW305-27 | reverse complement strand
ATGCGGGGAGGCGGGTGTTGCTGGGGGGCACGGCTTCAACAGCGGCCTGCTCGGGCCGCGTAGTCTCGGTACTGCGCGATCTCGGCCGCTACCAGCGGGCGCAGGGTTTGCCACTGCACCGGCTGCGGAGCGAACACGCTGTTGTTGTTATCGGAGGAAATGCACAGGCGCACCTGCGCGACGTGGCCGGCGGCATCGGTGCGTACGTGCAGGATGCGGGTCGACCGCGGTGGCTGCCAGGTGATGGGCGGCAGGAAGTAGGTCCTGCCGCTGCCCCGCTCGGACGGGTCGGTGACAAGACCGAACGTGGTGCCTAGCAGTGAGTGTAGAGCGTGCGCGGTCAGCATGGTCGGCGCGTGGCCGGTGTTCGCCCAGATTGCATGGCAGGCGAGCCGGCCTGCCTGTCCACTCAGCCCGGCAGGGCGTCGTAGGTCAGCAGGAATACCTGCTCATCCCCCGCACTGACCGGCAGCCAGACGATTTCCAGTTCAGGGAACGCGGCTTCCACGTTGGCGTGCTCGTTGCCGATCTCTACCACCAGCACGCCGCCCGGATTCAGGTGCGCCTTGGCGCCGGCGATGATCCGGCGCACCACGTCCATGCCGTCGTCGCCGCCGGCCAGGGCGATGCGCGGCTCGGCCAGGTATTCCGGCGGCAGCGCCTGCATCGAGCCTTCGTTGACGTAGGGCGGGTTGGTCAGGATCACGTCGTAGGTGGCGCCGTGCGGCAGCGGCGCGTACAGGTCGCCTTCATACAGCCGGATGCGGTCGTCCATCTTGTAGTCGGCCACGTTGCGGCGCGCTACGGCGAGCGCGTCGGGCGAGATGTCGACGGCGTCGATCTTCGCGTTCGGCCACACGTGCGCGGCCACGATCGGCAGGCAGCCGGAACCGGTGCACAGCTCCAGCACCGGGCCGATGCTGTCGGTCTCGCCGACCCAGGGCTCCAGCCCGTCCTGCAGCAGTTCGCCGATAAAGCTGCGCGGCACGATCACGCGTGAATCGACGTAGAAGCGCAGGCCGTGCATAAAGGCCTCGTGCGTGATGTAGGCGGCCGGCACGCGCTCATTGACGCGGCGCTCGATGACCTTGAGCACGGCATCGACTTCCTCGGGCAGCAGGCGCGCGTCCAGAAAGGGATCGAGCGTGTCGAGCGGCAGGTTCAGCGTATGCAGCACCAGGTAGGCGGCTTCGTCATAGGCATTGGCGCTGCCGTGGCCAAAGGACAGGCGCGCGGCGGTAAAGCGCGAGACTGCGAGACGCAGCAGGTCGCGCACGGTGCGCAGGGGAGAGGGCGTTGCCATGTATGGGTGTCTTCCGGCGAAAAAATCAGGCGACGAGACGTTCCAGCACGCCGCGGTAAACGTTCTTCAGCGGCTCGATGAAGCGCACTTCAACGTGCTCGTCGATCTTGTGGATGCTGGCGTTGGGCGGCCCGAACTCGATCACCTGCGGGCAGATCTTGGCGATAAAGCGCCCGTCCGAGGTGCCGCCGGTGGTCGACAGCTCGGTCTTGACGCCGGTCTCGGCCTCGATCGCCGACGACAGCGCGTCGGACAGCTCGCCGCGCGGGGTCAGGAAGGGCTCGCCGCCCAGGGTCCAGTCCAGCGCGTATTCGAGCTGGTGGCGGTCCAGGATCGCATGCACGCGCGCCTTCAGGCCTTCGGGCGTGCTGGCGGTCGAGAAGCGGAAGTTGAAGTCGATGGTGACGTGGCCCGGGATCACGTTGGTGGCGCCGGTGCCGCCGTGGATGTTCGACATCTGCCAGCTGGTCGGCGGGAAGTACTCGTTGCCCTGGTCCCAGACCTCGGCGGCCAGCTCGGCCAGCGCCGGCGCGGCTTCATGGATCGGGTTGCGGCCCAGGTGCGGGTAGGCGATATGGCACTGAATGCCCTTGACCGTGAGCTTGCCCGAGAGCGAGCCGCGGCGGCCGTTCTTGACCATGTCGCCGAGCGTGTCGACCGAGGTCGGCTCGCCGATCACGCAGAAGTCCAGGCGCTCGCCGCGTGCGGACAGGGCCTCGACCACCTTGATGGTGCCGTCGTGCGCCGGGCCTTCCTCGTCGCTGGTGATCAGGAAGGCGATCGAGCCGGCATGCGCAGGATGCGCCTTGACGAACTCTTCCACCGCCACCACGAAGCCGGCGATGGAGGTCTTCATGTCGGTGGCGCCGCGGCCGTACAGCTTGCCGTCGCGGTGCGTCGGCGCGAACGGGTCCGAATGCCACTGCTCCAGCGGGCCGGTCGGCACCACGTCGGTATGGCCGGCAAAGACCAGCAGCTTGCCGTCCTTGCCCTGCGTGCCGCGCCTGACCGCCCACAGGTTGGTCACGCGGAAATCGTCGGGGCCGCTGACGAGCGCTTCGCAGTCGAAGCCGAGCGCCTTCAGGCGGGTTTCCAGGATGGCCTGGCAGCCTTCGTCGGCGGGCGTGACGGAGCGGCGGCGGATCAGGTCTTCGGTGAGGGCGAGGGTGGCGGTCATCGGACTACGGAAATGGAAATCAGAACTGGCCGGCGTACTGGTCGGCGGAGAAGCCGACCGTCACCTTGCCATCGTGGGCCAGCACCGGGCGCTTGATCAGCGACGGGCTTTGCTGCATCAAGGCGATCGCGCCGGCTTCCTGCTCGGCGCGGGCCTTGTCGGCGTCCGACAGCGTGCGCCAGGTGGTGCCCTTGCGGTTGAGCAGCGTGGCCAGCGGCACATGCTTCAGCCAGCCGCGCAGCATGGCTTCATCCACGCCCTGCTTCTTGAAGTCGTGGAAGGTGTAGGCCACGCCGTTGGCATCCAGCCAGGTGCGGGCTTTCTTGACGGTATCGCAGTTGGGTATGCCGTAGAGCAGGACGGTCATGGCTAGTCTTGATGGATTGGATTCAGCGGAACAGCAGGTTCAGCGCGATCACCAGGCCGCCCAGGCCCAGCGCCACGCCGCCCATGGCCACCGCGGTCATCAGGCGCAGGCGGCGGTCCAGCCGGGCGGCTTCCTTGCGCAGCGCGTCGATGGTGATGGCATGTTGCTCGGCCAGCAGCTTGACGGCCTCGGCCTGCTGCACGGCAGCGGCTTCCAGCTCGGCGATGCGGGCGGCGGGATCGCGCGTGTCGGCCACCGCGCCTTCCGGCGTGCCGTCCTTGCGCTTGTTCTTCTTCAGTTTCTCGATGGTCTTGTTGGCCTGCTCGAGAATGGTGGGCAGCAGGGAGAGCACGGTACTGACGGTGGTGGGATCCAGGGCCATGAGTCGCTTGCGGAGGGAAGGCATGTTCAGCCTGGCCAGGCGGGGTGACAACGGAAATACTGCCCCGGGGCCGGGCCCCGGGACGGGGCGGCGCAGCCGTTGCGGGCTGCGCCAGGCGTGCTCAGTCGCCGCGCAGCAGGTCGTTCAGGCTGGTCTTGGCGCGGGTCTGCGCGTCGACCTTCTTCACGATCACGGCGCAGTACAGGCTGTACTTGCCATCCTTGGATGGCAGGTTGCCCGCCACCACCACCGAGCCGGCCGGCACGCGGCCATAGTGGATCTCGCCGGTTTCGCGATCGTAGATCTTGGTCGACTGGCCCAGGTACACGCCCATCGAGATCACCGAGTTCTCTTCCACGATCACGCCTTCAACCACTTCCGAGCGCGCGCCGATAAAGCAGTTGTCTTCGATGATCACCGGGTTGGCCTGCAGCGGCTCCAGCACGCCGCCGATGCCCACGCCGCCCGACAGGTGGACGTTCTTGCCGATCTGTGCGCACGAACCGACCGTGGCCCAGGTGTCGACCATGGTGCCTTCGTCGACGTAGGCGCCGATATTGACGTACGACGGCATCAGCACCGCGTTCTTGGCGATGAACGAGCCGCGGCGGGCCACGGCCGGCGGCACCACGCGGAAGCCGGCCTTGGCGAAGTCGTCTGCGCTCCAGTTGGCGAACTTGGTCGGCACCTTGTCGTAGAACTGGGCAAAGCCGCCGGCGCTCATCGGCGCGTTGTCTTCCAGGCGGAACGACAGCAGCACGGCCTTCTTGATCCACTGGTTGACGATCCAGTCCTTGCCTTGCTTCTCGGCCACGCGCAGCGCGCCGGAATCCAGCTGGCTGATGACGTTGGCGACGGCCTCGCGGATGTCGTTGGGGGCGGACTTGGGCGACAGGCTGGTGCGGTCTTCCCAGGCCTGGTCGATCAGGGCTTGCAGAGCTTGCGTCATGTTCGTTTTCTCAGGTGTTGAATGTTGATGTTCGGCCAATTGTGTTCTCCCTCTCCCCTCAGCGGGAGAGGGTCGGGGAGAGGGGGGTCTAGCAAGGCACCACGCTGGTAGAACCGCCTGCCCTCTCCCCCGGCCCCTCTCCCGCAAGCGGGAGAGGGGAGCAAACCAGTGGTCAAGGCCAAAGCCTCAGGCCAGCGATTTGCAGAATTCCACGATCCGGCGCGCACCTTCCAGGCATTCCTCCGGCGTCGCCACCAGCGCCATGCGCACGCGGTTTGCCCCCGGGTTAATGCCGTCGGCTTCGCGCGCCAGGTAGCTGCCGGGCAGCACGGTCACGTTCTGCTCGGCCAGCAGGCGCGCGGCGAATTCGGTATCGGTGAGGCCGGTGCGCGAGACATCGGCCCACAGGTAGAAGCCTGCATCGGGCAGCGCCACGTCCAGCACCTCAGCCAGCATCGGCGTGACTTCGCTGAACTTGCGCACGTAGGCGGCGCGGTTCTCGCGCACATGCGATTCATCGTTCCAGGCGGCGATGCTGGCGCTCTGCACCGCCGGGTTCATGGCGCCGCCGTGGTAGGTACGGTATAGCAGGAATTTCTTCAGCAGCGCGGCGTCGCCGGCGACGAAGCCCGAGCGCAGGCCCGGCACGTTGGAGCGCTTGGACAGGCTCGAGAACATCACCAGCCGGTCAAGGCCGCGGCCCAGCTTGTGCGCGGCTTCCAGCGCACCCAGCGGGGCGCGGCCCTCGTCGAAATAGATCTCCGAGTAGCACTCGTCCGAGGCGATCACAAAGCCGTAGCGGTCCGACAGCGCAAACAGCTGCTTCCAGTCTTCCAGCGACAGCACCGCGCCGGTCGGGTTGCCGGGCGTGCACACAAATAGCAGTTGCACCTTCTGCCAGACCTCGTCGGCGATGCGGTCGAAGGCCGGGGCGAAGTTGCGCGCCGGGTCGCTGTTGGCGAACACCGGGGTGGCGCCGGCCAGCAGCGCCGCGCCTTCGTAGATCTGGTAGAACGGGTTGGGGCACAGCACCAGCGCGCCCGCGCGGGTGCCGTCGACCACGGTCTGGGCAAAGGCGAACAGCGCCTCGCGCGAGCCGGTCACCGGCAGCACTTCGGTGGTGGCGTTGACCTTGGGCAGGCCGTAGCGGCGTTCCAGCCAGCTGGCGATGCACTGCCGTAGTGCATCGGAACCTGCCGTTGTGGGATAATTCGCCAGCCCCGCGAGCGACTCTGCCAGCGCTTGCTTGATGAATTCAGGCGTCGGATGCTTGGGCTCACCGATGCCAAAGCTGATGGCCGGCTTGTCGGCAGGCTTTACCTGCGCAAAGAGCACCCGCAGTTTCTCGAACGGGTAGGGCTGGAGCAGGTCGAGGCGCGGATTCACAGTGTCAGTCGGGGCCGGTTAAAACGACGCATTATAGAGGAACGGCGCGGGTTTCCGTGCGCCGGCCCGGCCCGCGCGGCCGGCCACGAGCACGGATGGCGGGCATCACGCCCTGGTGATGCCGCCGGCGCCGTCCGGACCCTGCCTGCCTGTCACCGGTCGGCGGCCCGGCTCGCCTCGCTTTGATCCCCTTTATGAGCACAAATACTGTTGCGGCGCAGCATGCGCCGGCCGACCGCCATGCGGTCAAGGCATCGCTTTCCATCCTGATCGGCGCCTCGGTCTGGGGCATCGCCTGGTTCCCGTACCGCGTGCTGGCGGGCTGGGGTCTGGGCGGCATGCACGCCGCGGCGCTGGTGAGCTCGGTTGCGGCGGTGCTGTCGCTGCTGGTCTTCCGCCGGCACCTGGCCGGCCTGCGCCCGCACTTGCTGTTCGTCGCGATCGGGCTGGCGGCGGGCGTGACCAACGCCGGCTTCGTCTGGGGCAGCGTCAACGGCCATGTGATGCGCGTGCTGCTGCTGTTCTACCTGACCCCGGTCTGGACCGCGCTGTTTGCCCGGCTGTTCCTGGGCGAGCGGCTGTCGGCGGCGGGGCTGTCGCTGGTGGCGCTGGCCCTGTTCGGCGCCGGGCTGATGCTGTGGACGCCAGAGGTCGGCGTGCCGCTGCCGGGCTCCGCCGCCGAATGGTCGGGCCTGATCGGCGGCATGGGCTTTGCCGTCAACAATGTGCTGTCGCGCCGCGCCGGCCAGCGCTTCCCGGACATGGACGCACGCGTGCGCACGGTGGTGGTCTACCTGGGCTGCACGGTGGTGGGCGTGCCGGCCGCGCTGCTGCTCGATGGCCCGTCGGTGGCCATCGTCGCGGGCGCGCAGGTCAGCGTGGGCATGCTGGTGCTGGGCCTGGCGGCGGTGCTGGTGGTCAGCAACTCGGTGGTGCAATACGGGCTGCAGCGGCTGCCGGCCAACCGCGTGTCGCTGCTGATGCTGTTCGAAATCGTGATCGCAGCGCTGTCCTCGTGGTGGCTGGCGACCGAGGTGCTGAGCTGGAAGGAAGCGGCCGGCGGCCTGTGCATCATCGCCGCCGGCGCTTTGTCGGGACTGGTGCACCGGAGCCGCGCGCCGGCGCCGGCCGCAGCGGGCGCCGAGGCAGCGGCATGTCACTGACTGAGCCGGCGGGCGCTTCAGTGCAGCATGACCCGCGACACCATTGCCACCAGTGGCGTCCGTACCGCGCGCTCGACGCCGCGGTGCAAGTGCAGCGGCCGCAGCAGCATCTTCACGGTCATTTCGATGGGGATGTTGCGCCGGATCACCCCGGACACGCGCGCATTGAGCGCGCGCACCTCGGCTTCTGACACCGCTTCCACACCGCGCTCCATGCGCAGCACATTGCGCAGCGCGATCGCGGCGTCCTCGTTCTTGATCTCCAGCAGCCGGCGCGCCAGCGCACCCAGCACGCGCAGCCGGCCCAGCCGCTCGGATGCCGCAAAGCGGTTGAAGTACTGGTAGAAGTGCTTGTAGTGCCGCACCTCGTCGTTGGAGATGCGCCGCGTCAGGTCGCGCAGCACCGGTTCGTCGCTGGCCTGTTCCAGCGCGCGGTAGTAGGCGGCGGTGCCGGTTTCCACCACGCAGCGGGCCGCCATTTCCAGGCCCTCGGTCGGCTCGAACTGGTCGATCGAGCAGGTCTTGCTGTACTCGTCGAAGAAGCGTGCATAGCCGCGCTCCCAGTCGAATTCCGGCCAGACATGCTCGACATAGCGCCGCAGCGCCAGCCCGTGCTGCAGTTCCTCGGCTTCCCAGTGCTCGGCAAGCCAGTCGGCCGCGTCGGGCACACGGGCGTAATAGGTGGCAAGGTTGCCTGCATAGGTGTCGGATCCGCTCTCGATGAACGAGGCCGACACCAACAGGTAGAAGAGATCGCGGTCGCCGCGTACGCGTTCCACGTCGATCGCCTGGTAGTTGATGTCGCTGACAGACCACGGCCGGGCGGCCGTTGACGGTTCACTCATGCTCTGTCCTCCTGGTTGGCCAAAGGCTGCGAGGGGCGTTCATGGGCGTTTGGCTCGGAGCGCATCCGGAGTCACGCCGACAGATCAGAGACTAGCATTTACCCTAATTAGTTTCCCGGCGATTGGCCGGCAACGCTGGCTGACAGCGCCCACGGCGCCTGCCAAAGTGCTTGCGGAAACGCTTGTAAGGGGCGGAATAGCAAGGGAAATCGGCCATGGGATATGACGCCGGGGCGACTGCCAAACGGGCCGGCGAAGGCATCTGCGATGGTATGATTAGCCCCAATTCTCGGGCCCGAGGGGTATTTTGAGGTGCTGGCGTCACGCCGCGCCGGCTCCCGCGCAGCCCGGCTTTCTGAACAGTGCAATAGCCCCGATACCAGGCCGACCCGGTTCCGATACCGGAGTGGCCGATACCACACGAGAAACCGTGCGACTATCCTCGATCAAGCTGGCGGGCTTCAAGTCATTTGTCGATCCCACCAATTTTCAAGTGCCCGGCCAACTGGTCGGCATCGTAGGTCCCAACGGCTGCGGCAAATCGAACATCATCGATGCGGTGCGCTGGGTGCTGGGTGAGTCACGTGCGTCAGAGCTGCGTGGCGAATCCATGCAGGACGTCATCTTCAACGGCTCCACCGCGCGCAAGCAGGCCGGCCGGGCGAGTGTCGAACTGGTGTTCGACAATGCCGAGGGCCGCGCCGCCGGCCAGTGGAGCCAGTACGCCGAAGTCGCGGTCAAGCGCGTGCTGACCCGCGACGGCACTTCGTCCTACTACATCAACAACCAGCCGGTGCGCCGGCGCGACATCCAGGACATCTTCCTGGGCACGGGCCTGGGCCCGCGCGCCTACGCCATCATCGGGCAGGGCATGATCTCGCGCATCATCGAGGCCAAGCCCGATGACATGCGCATCTTCCTGGAAGAAGCCGCGGGCGTGTCCAAGTACAAGGAACGCCGCCGCGAAACCGAAAACCGCCTGTCCGACACGCGCGAGAACCTGACCCGCGTGGAGGACATCCTGCGCGAACTCGGCAGCAACCTCGAAAAACTGGAAGGCCAGGCCGAGGTGGCGCAACGCTTCAAGACGCTGCATGCCGACGGCGAAGAAAAGCAGCACCTGCTGTGGCTGCTGCGCAAGCGCGAGGCCCAGCAAGAGCAGGAACGCCACCAGCGCGCCATCGAGCAGGCCCAGATCGACCTGGAAGCGCAGACCGCGCAGCTGCGCCATGTCGAAGCCGAGCTCGAAACCATGCGCGCCGCGCATTACGCGGCGTCCGATGGCATGCACGCCGCGCAGGGCGCGCTGTATGAGGCCAACGCCGAAGTTAGCAAGCTCGAAGCCGAGATCCGCTACGTGGTGGAATCGCGCAATCGCGTGCAGGCCCAGATCGCCGCGCTGACCGGGCAGCGCGAGCAGTGGCAGGGCAAGGCCGAACAGGCCACCGACGAGCTGGCGCAGGCCGAAGAAAACCTGGCCGTGGCCGAAGGCCGCACGGTCGAGGCGCAGGAAGCCGTCGCCCACAAGAACGACGAACTGCCGACGCTGGAAGGGCAATGGCGCGACGCCCAGCAACTGCTCAACGAGCAGCGCGCCGGCATCATGCAGGCCGAGCAGGCCCTGAAGCTCGAAGCCGCGCAGCAGCGCAGCGCCGACCAGATGCTGCAGCAGCTGGAACAGCGCCGCGAACGCCTGTCGGCGGAAGAAAAGGGCCTGGACCGTCCCGACGAGACCCGCCTGGAGCAGGCCCGCGCCGAGCTGGCCGAGCAGGAAGCGCTGGTCGAGGAAGCCCAGGCCGTGCTGGCCGACGCCGAAGAGAGCGTGCCGCGCCTGGACGAAGCGCGCCGCGCCGCGCAGGCGCGCGTGCACAGCGAAGCCTCCGCAATCGCCACGCTGGAGGCGCGCCTGTCGGCGCTGCGCCAGCTGCAGGAGAACGTGCAGACCGACGGCAAGGTGCAGCCGTGGCTGGCCAGGCATGAGCTGGCCGAGCTGCCCCGCCTGTGGAAGAAGGTCCATATCGAGCCGGGCTGGGAAAACGCGCTCGAATCCGTGCTGCGCGAGAAGCTGGCCGCGCTGGAAGTGTCGAACCTGGACTGGGTCAAGGCCTTCCTGTCCGACGCGCCGCCGGCCAAGCTGGCGTTTTACTCGCCGCCGGCCGCCGCCCGTCCGCTGGAAACGCCTGCCGGCCTGCGCCCGCTGATGTCGCTGGTCCAGATCACTGAGCCGGGCATCCGCGCCGTGATGCAGGACTGGCTGGCCGATATCTATGTCGCCACCGACATGGCGCAGGCGCTGGCCGCACGCAACACGCTGCCTGACGGCGCGTCGTTCGTCGTGGCCGAGGGCCACCTGGTGGGCCGCAACGCCATCCAGATCTACGCCGCCGATTCCGAGCAGGCCGGCATGCTGGCGCGCGAGCAGGAGATCGAAAATCTGCAGAAGCAGGCGCGCGCGCAGCTGCTGCTGTCCGACGAAGCCAAGACCCAGGCGGTGCGTGCCGAAGCGGCCTACACCCAGGCCAGCCAGGGGCTCGGCGATGCCCGCGCGCGCGCCGAGCAGGCTACCCGCCGCGTGCACGCGTTGCAGATGGACGTGCTCAAGCTGTCGCAGGCGATGGAGCGCTACTCCGCCCGCAGCGGCCAGATCCGCGAGGAGCTGGACGAAATCCACGCGCAGATCGAGGAACAACGCGCCATCCGGGCCGAATCCGAAGCCAGCTTCGAGCAGCATGACGCCGCGCTGGCAGAGATGCAGGCCACTCACGAAGACCAGCAAATGGCCTTCGAGGCGCTGGACAGCAAGCTCTCGGGCGCGCGCCACCAGCTGCGTGATTTCGAGCGCGCCGCACAGGAAGCCCTCTTTGCCGAGCGCAACCTGGCCAGCCGCATCGACGAGCTGCGCCGCAATATCCAGGTGGCCGCCGACCAGGCCGAACGCATCGCCGAATCGCTGGAAAACGCCCGCGCCGAGCTGGAGACCATCAACGAGCAGACCGCGCATACCGGCCTGCAGGAAGCGCTGGAGCGCCGCGCCGAGAAGGAAGAAAAGCTCACCATCGCGCGCACCGAACTCGATGCGCTGTCGGCGCAATTGCGCCAGCACGACGAGCAGCGCCTGGCCGCCGAGCGCAGCCTGCAGCCGCTGCGCGACCGCATCACCGAGCTGCAGCTCAAGGAACAGGCCGCGCGCCTGAACCAGGAGCAGTTCAGCGAGCAGCTGACCGCGGCCGAAGTGGACGAGGCCGCGCTGGCCGACAAGCTGACCGGCGATCTGAAGCCGTCATACCTGCAGGGCGAAGTCACGCGCATCAACAACGCCATCAACGCGCTGGGCCCGGTCAACATGGCCGCGCTCGATGAACTGGCGGCGGCGCGCGAACGCAAGACCTTCCTCGATGCGCAGTCGGCCGACCTGAACGACGCCATCAATACGCTGGAAGACGCGATCGCCAAAATCGACCAGGAAACCCGCGCGCTGCTGCAGGGCACCTTCGACCAGGTCAACCATCATTTCGGCGAGCTGTTCCCGTCGCTGTTCGGCGGCGGCCAGGCGCGCCTGATCATGACCGGCGAGGAAATCCTCGACGCCGGCGTGCAGGTGATGGCGCAGCCCCCGGGCAAGAAGAACTCGACCATCCACCTGCTGTCGGGCGGCGAGAAGGCGCTGACCGCGATTGCGCTGGTGTTTGCCATGTTCCAGCTCAACCCGGCACCGTTCTGCCTGCTGGACGAGGTGGACGCGCCGCTGGACGACGCCAACACCGAACGCTACGCCAATATGGTGGCGCGCATGTCGGACAAGACTCAATTCGTTTTCATCTCACATAACAAGATTGCCATGGAAATGGCTCATCAACTCATTGGCGTGACCATGCAGGAGCAGGGCGTTTCGCGTATCGTGGCCGTGGATATGGACGCGGCGGTTTCGATGGCGGAGGCAGCATGAAACTGAACATGGACCTGCAGACCGCGCTGATCGTCGCGGGCCTGGTTTTCGTGGTACTGGTGTTCGGCTACAACCAGTGGCAGATCCGCAAGGCGCGCCGCCCGCGCGAGCTCAGCCCCGAAGACGACCTGCCGCCGATGCGCGAGCCGGTGGTCGGGCAGGGTACCGCGCCGGAAACCGCCGCGCGCCTGCACGAAGCCGCTGCCGAACAGGCACCGCGGCGTGAGCCGACGCTATCTCCGGCGCAGGCCACGGCCGGTGCCGCGGTGGCGACGGACAGCAACCATGCGGCTGCCGCCGCTGCGGCCGCCGCAAGCACCGCGGACGCCGACGAAGTCGTCGCCGAGGAAGTGTCCGTCGCGACCGCCGCGACGCATGCCGAGGCCGCCGAGGACGAGGCTGAAGCCAAAGCCGAGGCCACTCCGGCCCCGGTTCCCGCACCTGCACCCGCCCCAGCTCCGGTGGCCGCCGTGCCCGATGGCCAGCCCACGCCTGCCTTGATCGATCCGCTGATCGACTGCATCGTGCCCCTGCACCTTGAGCGCAAGGCCTCCGGTGACCGCATCCTGCCGCTGACCGGCCGGCTGCGCCGCGCCGGCACCAAGCAGGTCCATATCGAGGGCCTGCGCACCGAAGCCAATGCATGGGAGCCGGTCACCGCCGGCCACCAGTACGAAGACCTGCAGGTCGGCGTGCAGCTGGCCAACCGCGGCGGCCCGCTCAACGCGCTGGAATTTTCGGAGTTCATCACCGCGGTGGAGTCGCTGGCCGAGTCGCTCGACGCTTCGGCCGACCTGCCGGACATGAGCGAGACCGTCGCCAATGCGCGCGAGCTCGACGGCTTTGCCGCCGGCTGCGACGTGCAGCTGGGCGTCAACGTGATCTCGGATGGCGCGCCGTGGTCGGCGGCGTACGTGCAGAACGTTGCCACGCAGGACGGGCTGGTGCTGTCGCGCGACGGCACGCGTTTTATCCGCTACCAGGCCAATGCCGAGGGCGTGCAGCGTCCGCTGTTCACGCTGCAGTTCGGCGACACCAACTTCCTGCGCGACGACCTGACCGTCAAGGCCGGCCGCCAGATCACGCTGCTGCTCGACGTGCCGGTGGCCGACCAGGCCGCCAAGCCGTTCAAGACCGTGTGCGAATACGGTCACACGCTGGCCCAGCGCATGGGCGCGCAGCTGGTCGACGACAATATGCGGCCGCTGACCGAGGCCTCGTTCGTCGCGATCTTCAGCCAGCTTGAAACGCTGTACAACAAGCTGGAAGCGCGCGGCATGCCGGCCGGTTCGTTGGTGGCGCAGCGCCTGTTCAGTATCTAGCCGGAGCCTGCCATGACCGCAACACACCGCGGCGCGCAGGCAGATGCCTCCGCGCCCGCCGGCCCCTTGCCGCCCGAAGCCGCCGCCAAGCGCGTGGCCTGGCTGCGCGACGAGCTGGATCGCCACAACTACCAGTACTACGTGCTGGACGCGCCTACCATTCCCGACGCCGAGTACGACGCGCTGTTCAGCGAGCTGCAGGCGCTGGAGCTGGAGCATCCCGAACTGCAGACGCCGGACTCGCCCACCCAGCGCGTGGGCGGCGAGCCGCTGTCGGCCTTCGATTCGGTGCGCCACCGCGTGCCGATGCTGTCGCTCAACAACGGCTTCGCCGACGACGACGTGCTGAACTTCGACCGCCGCTGCGCGCAGGGCCTGGGCCGCACCGCGCCCGCAGCCGGCGAGCAGGACCTGTTCAGCGCGGCCGATGCGGTCGAGTACGCCTGCGAGCTGAAGTTCGACGGCCTGGCCATGTCGCTGCGCTATGAGGACGGCAGGCTGGTGCAGGCCGCCACCCGCGGCGACGGCGAGACCGGCGAAGATGTCACGGTCAACGTGCGCACCATCAAGGCGATCCCGCTGAAGCTGCGCGGCCAGGCTCCCGCCGTGCTTGAAGTGCGGGGCGAAGTCTTCATGTACCGCGGCGACTTCGACAAGCTCAACGAACGCCAGGTCGAGGCCGGCGAGAAGACCTTCGTCAACCCGCGCAACGCCGCCGCGGGCAGCCTGCGCCAGCTCGATCCGCGCATCACCGCCAAGCGGCCGCTGTCGTTCTTCGCCTACGGCCTGGGCGAGCTGCAGGGCGTGGACCGTCCGCCCACCCACAGCGCCATGCTCGACGGCTTTGCCGCGCTGGGTCTGCCAGTGTGCAAGGACCGGGCGGTGGTGAAGGGCGCGCAGGGCCTGCTGGATTTCTACCGCGATATCGGCCAGCGCCGCGACGCGCTGCCGTATGACATCGACGGCGTGGTCTACAAGGTCAACGCACTGGCCGAACAGGAGCGCCTGGGCTTTGTCTCGCGCGCGCCGCGTTTTGCGCTGGCGCACAAGTTCCCGGCGCAGGAAATGACCACCATCGTCGAGGACATCGAAGTGCAGGTCGGCCGCACCGGCGCGATCACGCCGGTGGCGCGGCTCAAGCCGGTGTTTGTCGGCGGCGTCACGGTGACCAACGCCACGCTGCACAACGAGGACGAGATCCGCCGCAAGGACGTGCATATCGGCGACACCGTGATCGTGCGCCGCGCCGGCGACGTGATCCCGGAGGTGGTCGCCGTGGTGACCGAACGCCGCCCCGACGATGCGCGCGCGTTCGTGATGCCGACTGCCTGCCCGGTCTGCGGCTCGCATATCGAAAAGCTGGAAGACGAAGCCATCGCCCGCTGCACCGGCGGCCTGATCTGCGCCGCGCAGCGCAAGCAGGCGCTGCTGCACTTCGCGCAGCGGCGCGCCATGGATATCGAAGGCCTGGGCGACAAGCTGGTCGAGCAACTGGTCGACCAGGGCATCGTGCGCACGCCGGCGGATCTGTTCAAGCTGGGCGTGGCCAAGCTGGCCGCGCTGGAGCGCATGGCCGACAAGTCGGCGGCCAACCTGGTGGCGGCGATCGACGCGTCGCGCGAGACCACCATGAACCGCTTTATCTTCGCGCTGGGCATCCGCCATGTGGGCGAAGCCACCGCCAAGGACCTGGCCAGGCATTTCGGCAAGCTCGATGCGCTGATGGCAGCCGACGAAGCCGCGCTGCTGGAGGTGAACGACGTCGGCCCGGTGGTGGCGCAGTCGATCGCGCACTTCTTTGCCGAGCCGCACAACGTCGAGGTCATCGAACAACTGCGCGCCGCAGGCGTACACTGGACGGAAAGCGAGCCGGTGGCCAAGGCCCCGGCGCCACTGTCGGGCAAGACCTTCGTGCTGACCGGCACGCTGCCCACCATGTCGCGCGAGGACGCCAAGGAACTGCTGGAAGCCGCCGGCGCCAAGGTGGCGGGTTCGGTATCGAAGAAGACCGACTACGTAGTCGCGGGCGCCGAGGCAGGCAGCAAGCTCGACAAGGCCGAGGCGCTGGGCGTGCCGGTGCTGGACGAGGCCGGCATGCTGGCGCTGCTGGCAGAGGCCGGCGCCGCGCCGGCACAGGAATAACCGGGGAAACAACCATGATCCGCGAGATTCTCAAGATGGGCGATCCGCGCCTGCTGCAGGTGGCGCGGCCGGTGGAGCGCTTCAATACGCCGGAGCTGCGCACGCTGATCGAAGACATGTTCGACACCATGGACCACGCCAACGGCGCGGGCCTGGCCGCGCCGCAGATCGGCGTGGACCTGCAGGTGGTGATCTTCGGCTTCGACCGCAACCCGCGCTACCCGGACGCGCCGACCGTGCCCAAGACAGTGCTGATCAATCCGGTGCTGGAAATGGAGTCCGACGAGATGGAGGACGGCTGGGAGGGCTGCCTGTCCGTCCCCGGCCTGCGCGGCGTGGTGCCGCGCCACCTGCGGCTGAAGTACAGCGGCCATGACCTGATGGGCAACCGCATCGAGCGCGTGGCCGAGGGCTTCCATGCGCGTGTGGTGCAGCATGAGTGCGACCACCTGCAGGGGATCCTCTATCCGATGCGGATCAAGGACTTCAGGCAGTTTGGGTTTACGGAGGTGTTGTTTCCGGATCTGCCGCCGAATAACGACGATTGAAGAGCTGTGCGGCGCGGTATCGAACCCGCGCAAGGCGCAAAAAAACCGGTCCCCAGGACCGGTTTTTTTGTGTCGGCAAATTCCGGAATCAGAACTTCTCAAACTGCCCCAGGAACCGCCACTTGCCCGGCGGCAGGTCCCCCAGCACCACGCGTCCCATGCGCACGCGCTTGAGGCCGACCACCTGCAGCCCGACCTGCTCGCACATCCGACGGATCTGGCGCTTGCGGCCTTCGCGCAGCACGAAGCGCAGCTGCTCCTCGTTCTGCCAGCTCACCTTGGCCGGCTTGAGGGGAACGCCATCCAGCGACAGCCCGTGGCGCAGCAGCTCGAGATCATCGGCCGGGAATTCCGCGCTGATATTGCGCTCGACCACGCCCTGCGGCGAGTGCCAGATCACGCGCACCAGGTATTCCTTCTCGACGGTCGAATCCTCGCCGATCAGCGCGCGCGCGACGCGGCCGTCCTGCGTCAGCACCAGCAGGCCGGTTGAGTCGATATCAAGGCGGCCGGCGGGTGCCAGGCTCTTGCGTTGCCACGGGGCAAAGCGCTTGCGCGTGGGATCGCCTTCCCACTGGTTCTCGGGGGTGAACAGCACCGCGGCCGGCTCGTAGCCGTCTTCGGCCTGGCCGGAGACGTAGCCCACCGGCTTGTTCAGCAGCACCGTGACACGCTCGCCTTGTTCGGAGCGCGCTTCCTGCATGATCTCGATCACGGCGTCGGGGCGGATGCGGCTGCCCAGTTCGGTCACGGGCTTGCCGTCGACCAGCACCCAGCCGTGCGGGATCCATTCGTCGGCTTCGCGGCGCGAGCACAGGCCCAGTTCGGACATGCGCTTGGACAGGCGCACCAGGCCATCGTCGTGGCTGGACTCGGCGCGGGCGGGCTTTTCCTGGCGCGCGGCCGGTGCCTGCTGGCGTGCCGGGCCTGCGGTGCGGATGCGGTCGGCGGTGTCGCTGAAGCGGCGTGCCGGCGCGGTGCCTTCACGGCGGCGCTCGCCCGACGGCGCGGGGCGCGGGCGCTGCTCGTCATCGCCATAACGGCGCGGACGCGAGTCGGCGCCTTCGAAGCGGCGGGGACGGTTCTCGTCGTCGCCATAGCGGCGCGGGCGCGAGTCGGCGCCTTCGAAGCGGCGAGGGCGGTTCTCGTCATCGCCAACGCGGCGCGGACGCGATTCGGCGCCTTCGAAACGGCGGGGGCGGTTGTTGTCCTCGCCAGCACGGCGCGGCGGACGCGAATCACCGCCCTCGAAGCGGCGCGGCGGGCGCGCTTCGCCGCCTTCGAAACGGCGCGGACGTGCCTCGCCGCGATCGTCGCCAGTGCGGCGCGGGCGGTTGTCGTCGTCGCCAAAGCGGCGCGGCGGACGCGAATCGCCGCCCTCGAAACGGCGCGGACGTGCCTCGCCCCGGTCATCGCCAGTGCGGCGCGGGCGGTTGTCGTCGTCGCCGAAGCGGCGCGGCGGGCGCGCCTCGCCGCCTTCGAAGCGGCGCGGACGTGCCTCGCCCCGGTCATCGCCATAACGGCGGGGACGGCTTTCGTCATCGCCGAAGCGGCGCGGACGCGCCTCGCCGCCTTCCGGGCGGCGCGGGCGTGCCTGGCGTTCGCCGTCAGCGGGACGCGGCGCGCGGGCCTGCGCTTCGCCCTGGGCCGGACGGCCGCCGGTCTTGCCGCCGGCGCGCTCCTGGGCGCGCTTGATGCCTTCGGAGACGGCTTGCACGCGCTTGCGGTTCAGGTCGGACACGCGCACGGGGCGGGTACCGGTCTTGCGCGCGGCCGTGCCGGTGTCGCTGGCGGCCTTGATACCTAGCGTCTTGCGCTTCGGCGAATTGCTGTCGGTCATATGTTGATGCTGCCCGCCCGCCTCAGATGGCGAGGGCGGCGAGCAAGTCCTGTTCAAGCTGAATCTGCAATCGGTTGTCGGGCGCCCCGCCAGGCGGCTGCCCTCGACCAGGAACACGTCTTCGACGCGTTCGCCCAGGGTGTTGATGCGTGCCGTGTGGACGGATACGCGATGCCGTGCCAGTACGCGGGCGATGGCGTACAGCAGGCCGGTGCGGTCGTTGGCGGACAGCGACAGCAGGTAATACTGGCCGCGCTCGTCGGGGCGCAGGTCCACGCGCGGCTTGATCGGGAAGCTGCGCGACTGGCGCGACAGCCGCCCCTGCGTGGGTTCGGGCAGTGCGCCTTGCAGGCGCAGCCGCTCGCACAGTTCGTGCTCGACCAGCGCGATGATGTCGCGGTAGCTGCCGCCGTCGCCGGCCATGCCGGGGTCGGTGACCTGGAACGTGTCCAGCGCGTAGCCGTGGCGCGTGGTGTGGATCTTGGCGTCCTGGATCGAGAATGCCTTGCGCTCGAAGTAGCCGCAGATGCGCGCGAACAGGTCGGGCTGGTCCTTGACGTAGACCGCCACCTGCAGGCCTTCGCCGGCGGGGGAGACGCGTGCCTTGACCACCGGCGTGGGGCTGTCCACCTTGTTGTACAGGTGGCGCGTGAGCCAGGCGATATCGTGCGAATCGTGGCGCAGGAAGAAGGCCACGTCGAGCTGCGCCCACAGGGACTTGCCCAGCGCCGGGTCGAAGGCCTTCAGGCGCAGCTCGGAGATGGTGTCTTCCTTGCGCTGCGACCACAGCGAATGCGAATCCACGCGCGCGCCGCCGAGCACGCGCAGCGTGATGTGGTACAGGTCTTCCAGCAGCTTGCCCTTCCACGCGTTCCATACCTTGGGGCTGGTGCCGCGGATGTCGGCCACGGTCAGCAGGTAGAGCGCGGTCAGGTAGCGTTCGCTGCCGACCACGCGGGCAAAGGCGTGGATCACATCGGGATCGGTCAGGTCCTGCTTCTGCGCCACGTGGCTCATGGTCAGGTGGTGCTCGACCAGCCAGCAGACCAGGTCGGCGTCTTCGCGCGCAATGCCGTGCTGCTTGCAGAAGCGACGCGCATCCACGGTGCCAAGCTTCGAGTGGTCGCCGCCGCGGCCCTTGGCGATGTCGTGGAACAGCGCTGCCACCCACAGCACCCACGGCTTGTCGAAGCTGGCCATCAGCTGGCTGCAGAATGGGAACTCGTGGGTGTGCTCGACGATGGCGAAGCGGCGCATGTTGCGCACCACCATCAGGATGTGCTGGTCCACGGTGTAGACGTGGAACAGGTCGTGCTGCATCTGGCCGACGATGCGCCGGAAGTTGATCAGGTAGCGGCCCAGCACGCTGGTCTGGTTCATCAGGCGCAGCGCGTGGGTGATGCCCTGCGGCTCCTGCATGATGGCCAGGAACAGGCGGCGGTTTTCCGGATCGTTGCGCCAGCCCGCATTCATCACGGTGCGCGCGTTGTACAGCCCGCGCAGCGTGCGCGGCGACAGGCCTTTCACGCCGGGCGTGCGCTGGTACAGCAGGAAGGTTTCCAGGATCGCGTGCGGGTCGCGTTCATAGATGTCGTCGCTGGTGATTTCCAGCATGCCCTGGCGCTCGACAAAGCGCTCGTTGAGCACGCGCGTCACCTGAGACTCGCTCGGGAACAGCATCGCCTCGATGTTCAGCAGCAGCACGCTGTTGAGCTGCGTGACCGCCTTGGCCGCCCAGTAGTAGCGGCGCATCAGTTGTTCGCTGGCGCGCTTGCTGGTGGTCTGGCGATAGCCGAAGGACTCCGCCAGCGCGGTCTGCAGGTCGAATACCAGCACGTCCTGGCGCCGGCCGGCCACCAGGTGCAGGCGCGCGCGGATGGTCTTGAGCAGGCGCTCGTTGCGCGCGAGCTCCTGCGCTTCGCGCTGCGTCAGCAGGCCGCGCTCGAAAAGTTCTTTCCAGCTGTCGCCCAGGCCCGCCGCCTTGGTCATCCACAGGATCACCTGCAGATCGCGCAGGCCGCCGGGGCTTTCCTTGCAGTTGGGCTCGAGCGAGTAGGGCGTGTCCTGGTACTTGGCGTGGCGCTGGCGCATTTCCAGCAGCTTGGCCTGGAAGAACGCGGCCGGGTCCAGGTCGGCGAGGTAGCGCGTACGCATCGACTCGAACAGCTTGCGGCTGCCGGTCAGCAGCCGCGCTTCCAGCAGCGAGGTCTGGATGGTGACGTCCTGGCGCGACTCGCGGATGCAATCGTCCACGGTGCGCACCGAAGAGCCGATCTCCAGCCCGAGGTCCCAGCACAGGCCGATAAAGCGCTCCAGGCGCCCGGTGGTGTCCTGGTCTGGCTCCGCGGGCAGCAACAGCAGCACGTCGACGTCGGAGTAAGGCAGCAGCTCGCCGCGGCCATAGCCGCCCACCGCCACCAGCGCCGCGCCCGCGGGCATCCCCAGGCCGCGCCAGGCTTCCACCAGCCCGGCGTCGACGGCGCGGCGCAGCCGCGTGATCAGCGTGCCGACATTGGCGCTGATGTTGAAGTCGGCAAACAGTGCCTGCTTGTCGGCTTTGAGCTGGTCGCGCACGCGCGCGGCAAGCAGCAGTTCCGGCGTGGTGTCCATGGTGGTGGCGGGCTCGGCGAGCGGATTGGTGGGCACGGCTGGAAAAAGAAAGGCGCCCGGTCAGGCGCCCCTGGCTTCAGTGCGACCTCAGGCCGCGACGGAATCGGTGATAAAGGCCGGCGGCGCCGGGCTCCCGGCCGATACCGTGAGGACCTCGTAGCCGGTCTCCGTGACCAGCACGGTGTGCTCCCACTGCGCCGACAGGCTGCGGTCGCGGGTCTTGACCGTCCACTGGTCGGGCATGGTGCGGATATCGCGCTTGCCGGCGTTGATCATCGGCTCAATGGTGAAGATCATGCCGGCCTTGATCTCGGCGCCGGTGCCCGGGCGGCCGTAGTGCAGGATCTGCGGGTCTTCGTGGAAGTTCTTGCCGATGCCGTGGCCGCAGTACTCGCGCACCACGCTGTAGCCGGCGGCTTCGGCGTGTATCTGGATGGCGTGGCCGATGTCGCCCAGACGGGCGCCGTGGCGAACCTGCGCGATACCCTTCCACATGCATTCATAGGTCACCTGCGACAGGCGCTTGGCCAGGATCGAGCCCTCGCCGACGATGAACATGCGGCTGTTGTCGCCGTAGTAGCCTTCCTTGGTGATGACCGTGATGTCCAGGTTGATCGCGTCACCGTTCTTCAGCACGCGGTCGCCCGGAATGCCATGGCAGATCACGTCGTTGACCGAGGTGCAGATCGCGCCGGGGAAGGGCGGATAGCCGGGGGGGGCATAGTTCAGGCACGCCGACACAGTGCCTTGCACTTCACGCATGTAGGCGTGGCACAGGCGGTCGATCTCGCCGGTGGTGATACCTGGCTGAACGAAGGGCGTGATGTAGTCGAGGACCTCGGACCCAAGGCGGCAAGCCACGCGCATCTGGGCGATGTCTTCGGCGGTGTTCAGGTGAATGCTCATGCTGCGTCGCCAAAAAAGTGATGGCGAGGCCACTGGCCGCGCCGAAATCGAAAGGTCAATGTAGGATTATCGCACCATCGGGGCCAGATCGCAGCCTGTGCGCGCCGGTGCTGGGCGGAGTCCGCAGGGCGCCAGGAAGCCGGGCGGCTTGAGTGGGCCGCACTTTTGTTGCTACAATAGCGGGCTGACTTGGTTGCGGCGCAGCATTGCGTGCGCCAGGCCGGTATTTTGCAGGATTATTCCTGCTGTCGTTTGAAATCGCTGGCCCGCCTATCCGGGGTGTTCCTTTTCAGGAATGTCGGGGCGGGCTTCAGACCTAACCCTCTGGAGTTTTACATGTCCGTTACCATGCGCGAAATGCTGGAAGCCGGTTGCCACTTCGGCCACCAGACCCGCTTCTGGAACCCGAAGATGGCCCCCTTCATCTTCGGTCATCGCAACAAGATCCACATCATCAACCTCGAAAAGACGTTGCCGATGTTCCAGGACGCAATGAAGTATGTGCGTCAGCTGGCAGCCAATCGCGGCACCATCCTTTTCGTGGGCACCAAGCGCCAGTCGCGCGAAATCCTGGCTGAAGAAGCTGGCCGTGCCGGCATGCCCTACGTCGACGCCCGCTGGCTCGGCGGCATGCTGACCAACTTCAAGACGGTCAAGACCTCGATCAAGCGCCTGAAGGACATGGAAGCCGCCAAGGAAGCCGGCGCGCTGGAAACCATGAGCAAGAAGGAAGCGCTGATGTTCGAGCGCGAGATGCTCAAGCTGGAAAAGTCGATCGGCGGCATCAAGGACATGGGCGGCGTTCCGGACGCGATCTTCGTGGTCGACGTCGGCTACCACAAGATTGCCGTGACCGAAGCCAACAAGCTGGGCGTGCCGGTGATCGGCGTGGTTGATACCAACCACTCGCCGGAAGGCATCGACTACGTGATCCCGGGCAACGACGACTCGAGCAAGGCCGTGGCCCTGTACGTGCGCGGCGTGGCCGACGCGATCCTGGAAGGCCGTGCCAACGCGGTGCAGGAAGTGGTTGAAGCCGCTCGCGGCGGCGACGACGAATTCGTCGAAGTGCAGGAAGGCTGATTGCCCGCCGCCTGATTGCCGGAAAGGAACCCGCTAGCGCGCATCGTCACCGCACGACAGACAAGCAACGCTTGCCGCCCGTCATCACGGGCTGCGCGCAAGGCGAAAGCCGGGGTACGCCGGCAGCCGGGCAAGAAGGGCAATTAAAAGGGGGCACATCTGGCGCCCCCTTTTTTTGAATTTGAATTGTTGTCATCCGCCGCAGGCAGTATCTGCCGCGGGTGTGCTGTAGACCCACCGACCGGGTGCCGCAGGCGACTGCCGGCAGCCGGCGTGAACCATTCAAGGAGTGACAAATGGCGGCAATTACCGCAAGCATGGTTGCAGAACTGCGCGCGAAGACCGACGCGCCGATGATGGAGTGCAAGAAGGCCCTGACCGAGGCCGACGGCGACCTGGACAAGGCCGAAGAGCTGCTGCGCGTCAAGCTGGGCAACAAGGCCAGCAAGGCCGCCTCGCGCGTGACTGCCGAAGGCGTGGTCGCATCGTTCATCGACGGCACCACCGGCGTGCTGGTCGAACTGAACTGCGAGACCGATTTCGTCTCCAAGAATGACGACTTCCTCGCGTTCTCGGCCAAGGTCGCCGAACTGATCGCCAAGCAGAACCCGGCCGACGTGGCCGCCCTGTCGGCGCTGGAAATCGACGGCGTGAGCGTTGAAGCCACCCGCACGGCCCTGATCGGCAAGATCGGCGAGAACCTGACGATCCGCCGCTTTGCCCGCTACGCCAACGGCGGCAAGCTGGTTTCGTACCTGCACGGCACCCGCATCGGCGTGATGGTCGAGTTCGATGGCGACGAAGCCGCCGCCAAGGACGTGGCCATGCACGTGGCCGCCATGAAGCCGGTGTCGCTGTCGGCCGAGCAGGTCCCCGCCGACCTGATCGCCAAGGAGCGCAGCATTGCCGAGCAGAAGGCTGCCGAGTCGGGCAAGCCGGCCGAGATCGTCGCCAAGATGGTCGAGGGTTCGGTGCAGAAGTACCTGAAGGAAGTCTCGCTGTTCAACCAGCCGTTCGTGAAGAACGACAAGCAGACGGTTGAGCAGATGCTGAAGGCCGCCAACACGACCGTGAAGGGCTTCACCCTGTTCGTGGTGGGCGAAGGCATCGAGAAGAAGCAGGACGACTTTGCCGCTGAAGTGGCCGCCCAGGTTGCCGCTGCCCAGAAGGGCTGATGTCCGGGGCGCCGCGGACTGCCCGTTCGGGCTGGTCCGGGCGCCTATAATGCCGCAGGGGCGCCGTAAGGTGCCCCTCTGCATAAGTAGTGCGGCGCTGCGCAGGCCGCGTTGCACCGCAGCAGCCAGTTTCCGTGGTGGTCCGGCAGTCCGGGGCACCCCGAAAACCGGCTTTCTTCCGCCGGCGCCACGAGGATCCGTGCCGCCGGTGCCAAAACATACGTCTCAAGATCGTCTCAACCGAGCGATTTGCTCCTGTCCGAGGGTGAACATGCCAGCCTACAAGCGCGTCCTTCTGAAACTGTCCGGTGAAGCCCTGATGGGCGACGATGCCTTCGGCATCAACCGCTCCACCATCGAGGCGATGGTGAACGACATTGCCGAGATCGTGAAGCTCGGTGTGCAGGTCGCGGTGGTCATCGGCGGCGGCAACATCTTCCGCGGCGTCGCCGGCGGCGCCGCCGGCATGGACCGCGCCACCGCGGACTACATGGGCATGCTGGCCACCATGATGAACGCACTGGCGCTGCAGGACGCGATGCGCCACGCCAATATCGAGGGCCGCGTGCAGTCCGCGCTGCGCATGGACCAGGTGGTCGAGCCCTATATCCGCCCGCGCGCGATCCGCCAGCTGGAAGAGGGCAAGGTGGTGATCTTCGCCGCCGGCACCGGCAACCCGTTCTTCACCACCGACACCGCCGCCGCGCTGCGTGGCTCGGAAATCGGTGCCGAGGTCGTGCTCAAGGCGACCAAGGTGGACGGCGTGTACACCGCCGACCCCAAGAAGGACCCGAGCGCGACGCGCTACACCACCATCAGCTTCGACGAGGCCATCTCGCGCAATCTGCAAGTGATGGACGCCACCGCCTTCGCCCTGTGCCGCGACCAGAAGCTGCCGATCAGGGTGTTCTCGATCGTCAAGCCGGGCGCGCTCAAGCGCATCATCCTGGGCGAGGACGAAGGTACGCTGGTGCACGTCTGAGGCAGGGCGCCAGACGCCGGGCTGCTGGCATCCGGCCGGGCAAAGGGTAGAATGATTCATTTTCGATCCCCGCCAGGGGGATCATGGTTGGCTGATTTCCGGAGGTAAAAATGAGCGTCGCCGACACAAAGAAGAGCGTCGAGCAGAAAATGCAGAAGTCGATCGAAGCCTTCAAGGCCGATCTGGCGAAGATCCGCACTGGCCGTGCCCACACCGGCCTGCTTGACCACGTTCAGGTGGACTACTACGGCTCGATGGTTCCCATCAGCCAGGTCGCGGCAGTCGGCCTGGCCGATGCGCGTACCATCACGGTGCAGCCCTGGGAAAAGAAGATGGTGGGCGCGGTCGAGAAGGCCATCCGCGACTGCGACCTGGGCCTGAACCCGGCCACCATGGGTGAAGTGATCCGCGTGCCGATGCCCGCACTGACCGAAGAGCGCCGCAAGGAGCTGACCAAGGTCGTCAAGGGCGAGGCCGAGGGCGCCAAGGTTGCCGTGCGCAACCTGCGCCGCGATGCCAACGAGCAGTTCAAGAAGCTGGTCAAGGACAAGACCATCTCCGAGGACGACGAGCGCCGCGGCCAGGACGAAGTGCAGAAGCTGACCGACAAGTACGTGGCCGAGATCGACAAGATGGTCGCCGAGAAAGAGAAGGAGATCATGACGGTCTGACCCCGTCCCGGCATGGCCGGGGCAGTCAACGACCGTCTGCCATCATGCAGCACATCAGTTCAACGCTCGACGTACCCGATACCTCCTACGTCCCCCGTCACGTTGCCATCATCATGGACGGCAACGGCCGCTGGGCGACCCAGCGGCACCTGCCGCGCGTTGCCGGGCACACCCGGGGGCTGGACGCGGTGCGCGCGGTGGTGGAAGCCAGCGCCGCCCGCGGCGTGCAGTTCCTGACGCTGTTCGCCTTCAGTTCCGAGAACTGGCGGCGCCCGGCGGACGAGGTCTCGTTCCTGATGCGGCTGTTCATGATGGCCCTGCGGCGCGAAGTGGTGAAGATGCACGCCAACAACATCCGGCTGCGGGTGGTGGGCGACCTGGCCCGCTTCAGCCCCCGCATCCAGCAGCTGATCCGCGATGCCGAGGCGCGCACGGCCGGCAACACCGGCCTGACCGTGACCATCGCCGCCAACTACGGCGGCCGCTGGGACCTGCTGCAGGCCATGCGCAAGATGCTGGCGCGCTCGCCCATGCTCGACCCGGCCTCGATCGACGAATCGGTGCTGGCGCCGCACCTGGCGATGGCCTATGCGCCGGAGCCGGATCTGTTCATCCGCACCGGCGGCGAACAGCGCATCAGCAACTTCCTGCTGTGGCAGCTGGCGTATTCCGAGTTGTATTTCACGGACGTTTTCTGGCCGGATTTCGACGCAGCGGAACTGGACAAGGCCTTCGCCTCGTACCGCCAGCGCGAACGCCGTTTCGGCCGCACCAGCGCACAGCTGGTTGCCCCGGGACTATCGGGTACGGCCTGAGCCTGGCTACTCCAACCTCTCACGGGACTGCAGCGCATGCTCCTCACCCGCGTCATCACCGCCCTGTGCCTGTTGCTGCTGATCCTGCCAATCCTGTTCCTGGCACCGCCCGCGGCTCTGGCCGGGCTGGTGGCCGTGATCGTGCTGCTGGCCGGCTGGGAATTCGGCCGCCTGATCGGGCTGCGCGGGCCGTGGCCCTATGTCTATGCGCTGGCATGCCTGATCGCGGCCATTGCCTGGCATGACCTGCCGCTGCGCCACGCCACCACCTGGCTGCTCGAAGCCGCGGTAGTGTGCTGGGGCATCGCAGTGGTGCTGCTGGCGCGCGGCGTGCGTTCCGCGACGCCGTCGTTCACCGCCCTGGGCGCGGTGCTGGGGCTGGTGATGCTGCCCGCCTTCGCCCATGCCACCATGATCCTGCGCGGCGCCGGCATCGGCGTGCTGCTGACCGCGGCCGTGCTGGTGTGGGCGGCCGATATCGGCGCGTATTTCACCGGCAAGGCCATCGGCCGGCGCAAGCTTGCGCCTGGCATCAGCCCGGGCAAGTCCTGGGAAGGCGCCATCGGCGGCTGGCTGCTGGCGCTGGTGATCGGCCTGGCGCTCGCCGCCAGCCATGCCTTTGCACCGACCTGGTTCTCCGCGATGGGCGACCGCGGCGGGCTGGCCTACGTGGCGGTGCTGACCACGCTGCTGGTCGCCGCGAGCGTGGTCGGCGACCTGTTCGAATCGCTGCTCAAGCGCCAGGTCGGCAAGAAGGACAGCAGCCGGCTGCTGCCCGGCCATGGCGGCGTGCTGGACCGCATCGACGCCTTGCTGCCAGTGTTCCCGCTGGCGGCCCTGATGCTGATTTTTCTCTGAAGCCGTCTGCTATGCATCGCATTACCATCCTGGGCGCCACCGGCTCCATTGGCGAAAGCACGCTCGACGTCGTCAGGCGCCATGCCGACCGCTATGTGGTGCATGCGCTGACCGCCCACCGGCAGGTGCGCAAGCTGGCTGACCAGTGCGTTGAATTCCGCCCGGCCCGCGCCGTGGTGGGGACCGCCGAGGCAGCGCTCGAACTGGAAACCCTGCTGCGCGATGCCGGCGTGAAGACCGAGGTCAGCCACGGCGAAGCCGCGCTGGAATCCGTGGCCGCCGATGCGCAGACCGATTCGGTGATGGCCGCCATCGTCGGCGCCGCCGGCCTGCGCCCGACGCTGGCGGCAGCACGTGCCGGCAAGCGCGTGCTGCTGGCCAACAAGGAAGCGCTGGTGATGTCCGGGCGCATCTTCATGGATGCGGTGCGCGAGCACGGCGCCACCTTGCTGCCGATCGACAGCGAGCACAACGCCATCTTCCAGTGCCTGCCGGCCGACGATCCGCGCTACGGCCGGGGCGTTGCCAGGGTGCTGCTGACCGCGTCGGGCGGGCCGTTCCGCACGCGCGACCCGGCCACGCTGCACGATATCTCCCCCGACCAGGCCTGCGCCCATCCCAACTGGGTCATGGGCCGCAAGATCTCGGTCGATTCCGCCACCATGATGAACAAGGGCCTCGAAGTCATCGAGGCGCACTGGCTGTTCGGCGCCCCCGCCGAGCGCATCGAGGTACTGATCCATCCGCAGAGCATCGTGCATTCGATGGTGGCCTACACCGACGGCTCGGTGCTGGCGCAACTGGGCAACCCGGACATGCGCACGCCGATCGCCTATGGCCTGGCGTATCCGGAGCGGATCGATGCGGGGGTCACGCCGCTGGACCTGACCGTGGCTGGGGGCTTGCATTTCGAGAAGCCGGACCTGGTGCGCTTCCCGTGCCTGGGCCTGGCCTTCGATGCACTGCGCGCCGGCGGTGTGGCGCCGGCGGCCCTCAATGCAGCCAACGAGGTGGCGGTCGAGGCATTCCTGGGCGGTACAGTGCGCTTCACGGACATTGCCGGTATCGTCCGGCAGGTGCTTGAGGCGACACCCCAGGGGCCTGCCGATACGCTCGAAGCGGTGCTGTCAGCCGACGCGCTGGCGCGCGAGGCGGCACGCGAGGGCGTGGCCGCCCTGGCTGCAAAGCGCTGATCCGGCGGGGCGGCTTGCCGCATCTGCGACAATAGCGGCTGCGGCGGCCCCGGATCCCCGGGGCCCGGCGCGCCAGTCCTGCCATCGTTACCGACGTCCCGACTCCATGCAAACCGTACTCGCTTTCATCGTTGCCCTGTGCGTGCTGATCTATGTGCACGAAATGGGGCACTACCTCGCCGCGCGCGCCTGCGGCGTGAAGGTGCTGCGTTTCTCGATCGGCTTCGGGCGGCCCTTGCTGCGCTGGATCTCGAAAAGCCGCGACCGGACCGAATGGACGGTGGCGGCGATCCCGCTGGGCGGTTATGTCAAGATGCTGGACGAGCGCGAGGTCGACCCCGAGCGCGACACGCCGATCGACCCGGCCGACCTGCCGCGGGCTTTCAACCGCCAGCCGGTCGGCAAGCGCTTCGTGATCGTGGCGGCCGGCCCGCTGGCCAATTTTGCACTGGCAATCGTGCTGTATTTCGCGCTCTTTGCCGGCGGCATGCGCGAACCCGTGCCGGTGGTGGCGGCGCCCGCGGCCGGCACCATGGCGGCGCAGGCCGGCGTGCGCGAAGGCGACCGGGTGCTGTCGCTGACCGCCAATGACCATACCGAAGCAGTGCGATCCTGGAATGACCTGCGCATGGCCGTATTCGCCGAGGGCTTTGGCGATGCGCGCGCCGTGCTGCGCGTGCGCGGCGCCGACGGGGCCGAGCGCGACGTAACGCTGCCGCGCCTGCCCAATACCGGCGGCAATCCCGAGCAGGATCCGCTGGCCACGCTGGGCCTGAACCTGAAGGGCGGGCCGGTGACGATTACCGAGGTGCTGCCGGACTCGGCCGCCGAGCGCGCCGGACTGAAAAAGGACGACCGCATCGTTGCCTGGCAGGGCAGCCCGCTCACGCAGGCCAGCGCGCTGATCAAGGCGGTGCGCAGCCAGCCCGGCCAGACCGTGACACTGGGCATCGAGCGCGACGGCAAGCGCCTGGACGTGCCGGTGACGCTAGACACCGCCGTGGCGCGCGATGGCGCCAAGGACGCGAGTGGCGCCACCGCGGCGCCGGCGGGCAAGCTCGGCGCGGCGCTCAGCCAGGCGGTGCAGATGGAAACCGTGCGCTACCGGCCGGACCAGGCGCTGGCGCGCGCGGCCGGCCAGGTCTGGGACACCAGCGCGCTCTCGCTCAAGCTGCTGGGCAAGATGCTGGTGGGGCAGGCTTCGCTGCAGAACCTGAGCGGTCCGCTGACCGTGGCGGACTACGCGGGGCGTGCCGCAAACCTTGGCCTGCAGGCCTTTGTCAGCTTCCTGGCACTGGTCAGCGTAAGCCTTGGCGTACTCAATTTGTTACCCATTCCGGTTCTGGATGGGGGGCATTTGCTGTATTATTGCGTGGAATTTTTGACTGGCCGGCCCGTCCCAGACCACTGGCAGGCAATGCTGCAGAAGGTTGGCATCGCCTGCATCTTGCTCCTGACTTCGCTCGCTTTGTTCAATGACGTCAGCCGAATGTTTCTGGCGAACGGCTAGAAACGTGTGTCGGCAAGGGGGCGGTGGTGTCGTCGGGCACCGTCGCCAGGGACGCCATTTGCCAGGCGCAGTCCGAAGGCATCGGAGCGCAATCCTGGATGGAATCAAAGAGGGGATCAACATTGATCAGACATAAGCGCATTTCGCTGGGCTTGCTGGCGAGTGCCGTTATTGCAGCCTGGAGCCCGGCGGGCTGGGCTGCCGATCCGTTCGTCGTCAGGGACATCCGCGTTGAGGGCCTGCAACGCGTCGAGCCGGGTACCGTGTTTGGCTACCTGCCAGTGCGCGTCGGTGAGACCTTCACCGATGACAAGGGCGCCGACGCCATCCGTGCCCTCTACAATACCGGCTTCTTCAAGGACGTGCAGATCCGCGCCGAGGAAGGCGTGCTGGTGGTCCAGGTCGAAGAGCGGCCGGCGATCTCGCAGCTCGAATTCGTCGGCATCAAGGAATTCGACAAGGACACGCTGCGCCGTTCGCTGCGTGCCGTTGGCGTGGCCGAAGCCCGTTACTACGACAAGGCACTGATCGACAAGGCCGAGCAGGAGCTCAAGCGCCAGTACGTCGCGCGCGGCTACTATGCCGCCGACGTGCAGACCACGATCACGCCGGTGGACCGCAACCGTGTCTCGGTCGTGTTCAACGTGGATGAAGGCCCGGTCGCCAAGATCCGCCAGATCAACATCGTCGGCAACAAGGCTTTCAAGGAAGGCACGCTGCGCGACGAGATGCAGCTGTCCACGCCGAACTGGCTGTCCTGGTACACCAAGAACGACCTGTATTCCAAGCAGAAGCTGACCGCCGACCTGGAAGCGCTGCGCTCGTTCTACCTGAACCGCGGCTACCTGGAGTTCGCGATCGAGTCGACCCAGGTGTCGATCACGCCGGACAAGAAGGACATCTTCCTGACGCTGAACATCAAGGAAGGCGACCAGTACAAGGTGTCCGACGTGCGCCTGGCGGGCGAGCTGCTCGGCAAGCAGGAGGAAATGGAAAAACTGCTGCAGCTGAAGAAGGGCGATATTTTCTCGTCCGAGAAGCTGACGCAGAGCACCAAGGCCATCACCGACCTGCTGGGCACCTACGGCTACGCGTTCACCACCATCAACCCGCAGCCGCAGATCGACAAGGAAAAGCGTGAAGTCGCGCTGACCCTGATGGTCGACCCGGGCCGCCGCGTCTACGTGCGCCGCGTCAACGTGGTGGGTAACAGCAAGACCCGCGACGAAGTGGTGCGCCGCGAGATGCGCCAGATGGAAAGCTCGTGGTTCGACAGCGAGAAGCTCACGCAGTCGCAAGCCCGTATCAACCGTACCGGCTACTTCACCGACACCAACATCACCACCGAGGACGTGCCGGGCGCGCCCGACCAGGTCGATGTGAACGTCAACGTGACTGAAAAGCCGACCGGCCAGATCAGCCTGGGCGTGGGCTTCTCGTCCACCGACAAGCTGGTGCTGCAGGCCGGCCTGCGCCAGGACAACGTGTTTGGCTCCGGCACCAGCCTGGGCCTGGACGTGAACACGGCCAAGTCGTTCCGTACCATCGCGCTGACGCAGTACGACCCGTATTTCACGGTGGACGGCATCAGCCGCTCGACCGACATTTACTACCGTACTTCGCGCCCGCTGTACTACACCGGCGACCAGGACTACAAGATCGTGTCCGCCGGTGGTGGCTTCAAGTTCGGCGTGCCGTTCTCGGAAGTCGATACGGTGTTCTTCGGCATCGGCTATGAACGGACCCAGGTGTATACCTCGGTCAACACGCCGAGCCAGTACACCGACTGGCTGAACAAGATCGGCAAGAGTTCCGGCGACGGCATCAACAACTTCCCGTTCACCATCGGCTGGGCACGTGACCGCCGCGACAGCGCGCTGGTGCCGACCAAGGGCCCGTACACCCAGGCCAACCTGGAAGTCGGGCTGCCGGGCGGCGATACGCAGTACTACCGCGCCAGCGTGCAGCAGCAGTACTTCTATCCGATCTCGAAGTCCTTCACGCTGGCACTGAACGGCGAAGTCGCGTACGGCCACGGCTATGGCAACACGCCGTTCCCGGTGTTCAAGTACTTCTACGCCGGTGGTATCGGCTCGGTGCGTGGCTACCAGACCAGCACGCTGGGCCCGAAGGACCAGAATGGCAACCCGGTGGGCGGTGCCTCGAAGATGATCGGCAACGTCGAGTTCATCTTCCCGCTGCCGGGCTCGGGCGTGGACCGCACGCTGCGCCTGTTCACGTTCTTTGACTTCGGTAATGTCTACCAGGAAGGTCAGCCGCTGAGCTTCAGCGAGCTGAAGTACTCGACTGGCTTTGGCATGTCGTGGTTGTCGCCGATTGGCCCGCTGAAGATCAGCATGGGCTTCCCGCTCAATCGCGACACCAATGACAAGGTCCAGCGCTTCCAGTTCCAGATCGGCACGGCATTCTGATTCTGATAAAGGATCTGTTTCAAATGATTACAACATCCAAACTGGTCAAATCCCTGGGCGCCGCCGCGCTCGCCACCGCTGCCATCTGCGCCGCGGTGCCGGCCTCGGCCCAGGAGGCGCGCATTGCCGCCGTGAACTCCGAACGCATCCTGCGCGACTCGCAGCCGGCCAAGGCTGCCCAGGTCAAGCTGGAGCAGGAATTCTCCAAGCGCGACCGCGAGCTGCAGGACATGGCCCAGAAGATCAAGGGCATGGCCGACAAGCTCGACAAGGACACGGCCGTGCTGGCCGACTCCGACCGCCAGCGCCGCCAGCGCGAAGTGGCCGACCTTGACCGCGAGTTCCAGCGCAAGCAGCGCGAGTTCCGCGAGGACCTGAACCAGCGCCGCAATGAAGAACTGGCACAGGTGCTGGAGCGCGCCAACCGCGTGATCCGCCAACTGGCCGAGCAGCGCAAGTACGACCTGATCGTGCAGGAAGCGGTATACGTGAACCCGCGCATCGACATCACCGACGACGTGATGAAGGCGCTGAACGCCGGCGCCCGCTAAGCCGCACCGGTCCTCACGTTCCTTCGTCTTTCGTTTTTTTAGGAAGTACCGCCATGCAGACACCCACACTGGGTCAGCTCGCCACCGAGAACGGCGCGCAGGTTGTGGGTGACCCCGACCTGGCGATCGTCGGCCTGGCTCCCCTGGACCAGGCCGGACCGGGCGAGCTCTCGTTCCTGTCCAATCCGCTCTACCTGCAGCAGGCGCTGGATTCGCAGGCCGGCGCCGTGATTGTCTCGGCAGCCGACCTCGAGCGCGTTCGCGCCGAGGGCAGGGCCGACGGCCGCAACTGGCTGGTGGCGCGCAATCCCTACGTATGCTTTGCGCGCGTGGCGCAGCGTTTTGACCGCGCGGCCAACACCGATACCCGCACCGGCATCGATCCGCGCGCGACCGTGGCGCCTGACGCGGTGGTGCCGGCTTCGTGCTACATCGGCCCCAACGTGGTGATCGAGCGCGGTGCGCGCCTGGGCGAGCGGGTGCGCATCCTGGCCAACGGCTATGTCGGCGCGCAGGCAGAGATCGGCGACGATTCGCTGCTCTATGCCAACGTTTCGGTCTACCACGATTGCGTGGTCGGCGCCCGCGCCATCCTGCACAGCGGCGTGGTGATCGGCGCGGACGGCTTTGGCTTTGCGCCGGACATCGGCGCAACCGGCGTGGAATACGTAAAGATCCCGCAAACGGGACGCGCGGTGCTGGGCAATGACGTGGAGGTCGGCGCCAATACGGCAATCGACCGCGGCGCCATGGCCGACACCGTGATCGAGGACGGCTGCAAGATCGACAACCAGGTCCAGATCGCGCATAACGTGCGTGTCGGCGCCCATACGGTGATCGCAGGCTGCGCCGCGGTATCAGGCAGCACGCGCATCGGGCGCTTCTGCGTGATCGGCGGAGCGGCCAATTTTTCCGGCCACCTGAATATTGCCGACCGCACCACGGTGTCGGGCGGCACCTCAATTACCAAATCCATTACCAAGCCCGGGGGGCATTTCACCAGCGTCTTCCCGTTCCTGCCGCACGGCGAGTGGGAGCGCAATGCAGCCATCGTGCGCGGCCTGACCAGGCTGCGCGAACGGGTGGTGGCGCTGGAACGCCGCCTGCGCGGCCAGGCCGCCGGGTCCCAACCCTCACAAGACTAAAGAGAAATCATCATGAGCGCGGCCGAAATCGATATCCGCAAGATCCTCAAACTGCTGCCGCACCGGTACCCGTTCCTGCTGGTGGACCGTGTGCTGGAGTTCGAGGCGCAGAAGCGGATCAAGACGCTGAAGAATGTCACCATCAACGAACCGTACTTCCAGGGCCATTTCCCGGAACAGCCGGTGATGCCGGGCGTGATGATCCTGGAAGCGCTGGCGCAGTCGGCCGGCCTGCTGACCTTCGGCGCCGACATGGAGCGCAAGGAAGGCGCGCTGTACTACTTTGTCGGCATCGACGGGGCCCGCTTCAAGCAGGTGGTGTACCCGGGCGACCAGCTGCACATGAACGTGACAGTCGAACGCTATATCCGCGGCATCTGGAAGTTCAAGGCGTTCGCCACGGTGGACGACAAGGTGGCCTGCGAGGCGGAGCTGATGTGCACCGTGAAGCAGGCCGAGTGAGGCCGCGCGCGGCCGGCGGCAGCGCCGCCGGCTGACTGCCGTGCCCCCGTGCAGCGGGGGCAAGCGGCCCGGACGGGAACCTTTGCCGCGCGCATTGGCCCATCCTTCACCAGACACACCACAGGACAGGACGTATGACGCAAATCCACCCCACCGCGCTGGTCGACCCGAAAGCAGAGCTGGCATCCGACGTGACCGTCGGCCCGTTCTCTATCGTCGGCCCCAACGTGCGGATCGGTAGCGGCACCCGGGTCGGCTCGCATACGACGGTCGAGGGTTACACCACGATCGGCGAGGGCAACACGATCGGTCCTTATGCATCGGTCGGCGGCGTGCCGCAGGACATGAAGTACCGCAACGAGCCGACCCGGCTCGAGATCGGCGACCGCAACACCATCCGCGAATTCACCACGATCCACACCGGCACGGTGCAGGACCGCGGCCTGACCAGCCTCGGCAACGACAACTGGATCATGGCCTACGTGCATATCGCGCATGACTGCACGGTCGGCAACCACACCGTGTTTTCCAGCAACGCGCAGATCGCCGGCCACGTTGAAGTGGGCGACTGGGCGATCCTGGGCGGCATGAGCGGCGTGCACCAGTTCGTGCGCATCGGCGCCCATGCGATGCTGGGCGGCGCCTCGGCGCTGGTGCAGGACGTGCCGCCGTTCGTGATCGCCGCGAGCGACAAGAGCGGCAACAAGGCTACGCCGCACGGCGTCAACGTCGAGGGGCTGCGCCGCCGCGGCTTCGACGCGGGCCAGATCGCCGCGCTGCGCCAGGCCTACAAGCTGCTTTACAAGTCCGACCTCAGCTTCGATGAGGCGCGCAATGAGATCACCGCCTTGCTGGGCCAATCCGATGCCGGCACTGCGGCGCCGCTGCGCGCGTTCGTCGACTTCCTTGCCGCCACCCAGCGCGGCATCGTACGCTGAGACCGGACCGCAATGGTCGACGCCGCAATTCGGGGTGGCTTGTCCACAGGCAACGGTAGCGCCGCGGGCAAGCGCGGCACCATCGCCATGGTGGCCGGCGAGGCCTCGGGCGACCTGCTGGCATCGTTGATGATGGGCGGGCTGCAGTCCCGCCTGGGCGATACGGTCGAGTACGCCGGCATCGGCGGCAAGCGCATGATGGCGCAGGGCTTCACCTCGCGCTGGCCGATGGAAACACTGTCGGTCAACGGCTATGTCGAGGTCCTGGGCTCGCTGCGCGAGATCCTGGCCACGCGGCGCGCGGTGCGCGACTGGCTGCTGGCCAATCCGCCGCAATGCTTTATCGGGGTTGACGCCCCGGACTTCAATTTCGGCCTGGAAGTGCCGCTGCGCCGTGCCGGCATCCCGGTGGTGCATTTTGTCAGCCCGTCGATCTGGGCCTGGCGCGGCGGGCGCATCCGCACCATCGCGCGCGCGGTGGACCACATCCTGTGCCTGTTCCCGTTCGAGCCGGAGATCTACGCCAAGGCCGGAATCCCGGCCACCTACGTGGGCCATCCGCTGGCTGACGTGATCCCGATGGTGCCCGACGTCGCCGGCGCGCGCGCCGAACTCGGCCTGCCGGCCGGGCACCGCATCGTCGCCGTGCTGCCGGGCAGCCGCCAGTCCGAAGTGCGCAACCTCGGCGCCACCTTCTTTGCCGCCATGGCTCGCATGCAGCGCATGGACCCGAACCTGGCGTTCGTGCTGCCGGTGGCGAGCGCGCAGCTGCGCGGCATCGTCGAGGAACTGCACGCGCAGTATCCAGAACTGCGCCTGACCATCGTCGACGGCAAGTCGCACCAGGCGATGGAGGCGGCCGACGTGGTGCTGCTGGCCAGCGGCACCGCCACGCTGGAAGCGGCGCTGTACAAGAAGCCCATGGTGATCTCGTACAAGGTGCCCTGGCTGACCGCGCAGATCATGAAGCGGCAGGGTTACCTCCCGTACGTGGGATTGCCTAATATCCTTTCAGGGCGCTTCGTCGTGCCGGAACTGCTGCAGGACGATGCCACGCCCGAGGCGCTGGCCCGCGAAACGCTGCTGCAGCTCAACGACGAGGGCAACACCGCCTTCCTCTACGAGCATTTCACCCGCATGCACGAGACGCTGAAGTGCAATACCGCGCAACTGGCCGCCGATGTAGTGGTGGATCTGATGCACAGCCGGGGGACCGTCTGATGGCGCGCCGCAATGCCGCTTCTCCCCAGATGGGCCTCGATCTCGCCCCGGCCGCTGCCGCCGTGCAGCGCCTGTGCGGCGTTGACGAAGCGGGCCGCGGCCCGCTGGCCGGGCCGGTCTATGCCGCCGCGGTGATACTGGACCCGAAGCGTCCGATTCGCGGGTTGGCCGACTCCAAGATCCTGACTGCCGCCAAGCGCGAGCAGCTCTACGAAAAGATCTGCGAACGCGCGCTGGGCTGGCATATCGCCTTTGCCACGGTCGAGGAGATCGATACGCTCAACATCCTGCACGCGAGCATGCTGGCAATGCAGCGTGCCGTGCAGGGGCTGGCCGCCAGCGGCATCGTGCCGGATCTGGTGCAGGTCGATGGCAATCGTTGCCCGCAGGTGCCGTTCCCGGTGGAAGCCATTGTCCAGGGCGATGCGCTGGTCAAGGCGATCTCGGCCGCGTCGATCCTGGCCAAGGTGGCGCGCGACCGCGAGCTGAGAGTGCTGCACGAGCGCTATCCGCAGTACGGCTTCGATTCGCACGTCGGCTATGGCACGCCGCAGCATCTGGCTGCGCTGGCTGAGTTCGGCGCCACGCCGCACCACCGCCGTTCGTTTGCGCCGGTGCGCGAGGCGCTGGCCCGGCTGCCCATGTCCACCGCCATGCCCGCCACCGCGGAAGTCATCGAGCCTGTCGCGACGGCATCCGTCACGGCCGCGCAGTGAAGGGCACCCAGACCATCTCCGCATCGTGAAGCACGTCACCTCGCGCGACAACGCGCTGTTCAAGCATCTGAAGGCCCTGGCCACTTCCACGCACCAGCGCCGCAAGGCAGGGCAGTCGCTGCTCGACGGCGTCCACCTGGCGCAGGCCTATGTGGCCGCGCGCGGCCAGCCCGTCACCTGCGTGGTGTCGGAACGGCACTACGACCATGCCGAGGTGGCGCCGGTGCTGGCGCTGATCGAGGCCGAGCGCGTGGTGGTGCTGGCCAATGCACTGTTCACGCAGATCAGTGGCGTGGTCAATGGCATCGACCTGATGCTGGTGATCGAGACGCCGGTCGGCCACCTGCCGGCGCGAATCGAACAAGACTGCATCATCCTGGACGGGGTGCAGGATGCCGGCAATGTCGGCTCAATCCTGCGCAGCGCCGCCGCCGCCGGCATCCAGCATGCCTTCCTTGCCACCGGCTGTGCCTTTGCCTGGTCGGTCAAGACGCTGCGTGCCGGCATGGGCGCCAACTTTCACCTGAATATCGTCGAGCACTGCACGCTTGAGTCGCTGGCGCCGCGCCTCGCGGTGCCGCTGCTGGCGACTTCGTCGCACGCCGATGCCGCGGTATTCGATACCGATCTGCGCGGGCCGGTGGCCTGGGTGGTTGGCAACGAGGGGGCAGGGGTCAGCGACGGCTGGATGGCGCATGTCACGCGCAAGGTGGGCATCCCGCAACCGGGCGGGCTGGAATCACTGAATGTCGCGGCGGCGACCGCCATCTGCCTGTTCGAGGCAGTGCGCCAGCGGCGCGCCGCCTGAGGCTGCGCCGGCAGCGCAAGAAAAAAAGCGGCCTGAACGGCCGCTTTTTTCTTAGTAGTTGTCGCGATCGACCTTGATCTCCTGCAGGATCGTGGTCGCGATCTCTTCAATCGATTTGTGCGTGGAAGAGAGCCATTTGATCCCTTCGCGCCGCATCATCGCCTCGGCCTCGTTGACCTCGTAGCGGCAGTTTTCCAGCGCCGCATACTTGCTGCCGGGGCGGCGCTCGTTGCGGATCTCGGTCAGGCGCTGCGGATCGATCGACAGGCCGAAGATCTTCGGCTTGAACGCATACAACGCCGACGGCAGCCGGCCGCGCTCGAAATCGTCGGGGATCAGCGGGTAATTGGCCGCCTTCAGCCCGTATTGCATGGCCAGGTAGAGGCTGGTCGGGGTCTTGCCGCTGCGCGATACGCCCACCAGGATCACATCGGCTTCTTCCAGGTTCTTGTGTGACTGGCCGTCATCATGCGCCAGCGAGAAGTTGATCGCCTCGATCCGGTTTTTGTAAGCCTCTGTGTCAGCGTTCTGGTGGAAGCGGCCGATGGCGTGAGTCGACTTCAGCCCCAGTTCTTTCTCAAGCGGCTCGATGAAGGTCTGGAACATGTCCAGGATCATCGCCTTGGCGCGGCGCAGTGCCTTGTTCGCTTCCTGGTTGACCAGGGTGGTGAAGACGATGGGCGGCACGCCTTCGTTGTGGAATGCCTCATTGATCTTGCCGACGGCGATATGTGCCTTTTCCGGGGTATCGACGAAGGGCATGCGCACCTTGCGGAAGCGCATCTCGAACTGGGCCAGGATGGAGTGGCTGAACGTCTCCGCCGTGATGCCGGTGCCATCCGAGACGATGAACACGGTGCGGACCGCAGGGCGCTCGCTGGCCTGGGGCGCGGGAGCGGAGGGGGATTCAGGCTGCGTTCCAGGCTGGGACCCGGGCGTCGCCGTTCCGGGCGCTTCTGGCAGGGACATGGGGATGGCGCAATAAATAAATAGATTCAATCTTCCGCAGAAAAGTGCGGCGCAGCACGGTAGAATAGCGGCGATCTTTTCGCTAAGCAATTCCGCAGGGTGCCTGTCCATGGAACAATCCGGGCCCGGAATTGTCGACAATCTGCGCTACGCGATGAGAGCCGTAGCGCCAGGTCCGCAGCGCCAGTTCGGGGTTGCTTAGCCAAGCGATCAGTCCGGGAACAGAACTCCAAGAACATACCGGACATGCGCGACAAGTTTTCTACTTTGTTTTGAGGCTCTCATGACTAACCAGGCAGATAACGGCGCCTACGTGTTGCCGTTCGAGCAGTTGCGCATGGCTGACGTGGAAATCGTCGGCGGTAAGAATTCGTCGCTGGGCGAGATGATCTCCCAGCTGGCGGAGGCCGGCGTCCGGGTTCCCGGCGGCTTTGCCACCACCGCGCTCGCCTTCCGCGACTTCCTTGCCCACAACAACCTGACCGAGCGCATTTCCCAGCGCCTGAAGACCCTGAACGTCGACGACGTCAAGGCGCTGGCCGAGGCCGGTGCCGAGATCCGCGAGTGGGTCGCCTCCGCGCCGTTCCAGCCGCGCCTGGAACAGGAAATCCGTGAATCCTACGCCCGCGTGGCCGAGCGCGAAGGCGCCGAGGCCTCGTTCGCCGTGCGTTCGTCGGCCACCGCCGAAGACCTGCCCGACGCCTCGTTCGCCGGCCAGCAGGAGTCCTACCTGAACGTCAGCGGCATCGACGACGTGCTCGACAAGATCAAGCACGTGTTTGCGTCGCTGTACAACGACCGCGCCATTTCCTACCGCGTGCACAAGGGCTTTGCCCATGACGTGGTGGCACTGTCCGCCGGTATCCAGCGCATGGTCCGTTCGGACCTGGCCGCTTCGGGCGTGATGTTCACCATCGACACCGAATCCGGCTTCCCCGACGTGGTCTTCATCACCTCCAGCTACGGCCTGGGCGAAACGGTGGTGCAGGGCGCGGTCAACCCGGACGAGTTCTACGTCTTCAAGCCGACGCTGCAGGCCGGCAAGTACCCGATCATCCGCCGCTCGATCGGCTCCAAGCTGATCAAGATGGAATTCACCAAGCCGGGCGAAGCCGGCCGCGTGAAGACCGTCGACGTGCCGGGCGAACTGCGCAACCGCTACTCGATCAGCGACGAGGACGTGACCGAGCTGTCCCGCTACGCGATGATCATCGAGAAGCACTATGGCCGCCCGATGGACATCGAGTGGGGCAAGGACGGCAAGGATGGCAAGATCTACATCCTGCAGGCCCGCCCGGAAACGGTGAAGAGCCAGTCCGCCGGCAAGGCCGAGCTGCGCTTCAAGCTCAAGGGCACCGCTCCCGTGCTGACCAGCGGCCGCGCCATCGGCCAGAAGATCGGCACCGGCCCGGTGCGCGTGATCAACGACCCGTCCGAGATGGAACGCGTGCAGCCCGGCGACGTGCTGGTGGCTGACATGACCGACCCGAACTGGGAGCCGGTGATGAAGCGCGCCTCGGCCATCGTCACCAACCGTGGCGGCCGTACCTGCCACGCGGCCATCATCGCGCGTGAACTGGGCGTGCCGGCCGTGGTCGGCTGCGGCGATGCCACCGACATCCTCAAGGACGGCACGCTGGTGACGGTATCGTGCGCCGAAGGCGACGAAGGCCGCATCTACGACGGCCTGCTGGAAACCGAAGTGACCGAAGTCCAGCGTGGCGACATGCCGGAAATCGATGTCAAGCTGATGATGAACGTGGGCAACCCGCAGCTGGCGTTCGACTTCGCGCAGATCCCGAACTGCGGCGTCGGCCTGGCCCGCCTGGAATTCATCATCAACAACAACATCGGCGTCCACCCGAAGGCCATCCTCGACTACCCGCAAGTCGATGCCGACCTGAAGAAGGCCGTGGAAAGCGTGGCCCGCGGCCATGCCAGCCCGCGCGCGTTCTACGTCGACAAGCTGGCCGAGGGCATCGCCACCATCGGCGCGGCCTTCTACCCGAAGCCCGTGATCGTGCGCCTGTCGGACTTCAAGTCCAACGAGTACAAGAAGCTGATCGGCGGTTCGCGCTACGAGCCGGACGAGGAAAACCCGATGCTGGGCTTCCGCGGCGCCTCGCGCTACATCGCCGACGACTTCGCCGAAGCGTTCGAGATGGAATGCAAGGCCATGAAGCGCGTGCGCGACGAAATGGGCCTGACCAACGTCGAGATCATGGTGCCGTTCGTGCGTACGCTGGGCCAGGCCGAGAAGGTCATCGAGCTGCTGGCCAAGCACGGCCTGAAGCGGGGTGAGAACGGCCTGCGCGTCATCATGATGTGCGAAGTGCCGTCGAATGCGATCCTGGCCGAAGAGTTCCTGCAGTACTTCGACGGCTTCTCGATCGGCTCGAACGACCTGACCCAGCTCACGCTGGGCCTGGACCGCGACTCCGGCATGGAGCTGCTGGCCAAGGACTTCGACGAACGCGATCCGGCAGTGCGGTTCATGCTGTCGCGCGCCATCGAGGCCTGCCTCCGCCTGGACAAGTACGTCGGCATCTGCGGCCAGGGCCCTTCGGACCATCCGGACTTTGCCGAATGGCTGGCCAAGGAAGGCATCAAGTCGATCTCGCTGAACCCGGACTCGGTGGTCGAGACCTGGCAAAAGCTGGCTTCCTGAAGCATTTGACGTCACAATAACGACATTGCCGGCGCCTTCTGGCAGCCGGCAGGCACCGGCCCTGCGTCAGGTGTTGCTACTGCCCCGCAGACGCTGAAAGGCGCTGCGGGGTTTTTACTTTTCGGGATGTATCTGGACGAACGGGAGCTTGGATGGCGTACTACATCTGGTTCGTGGCAGCGGTCGCGCTGGTGATCATCGAGATGAACACCGGCACCTTCTACCTGCTGATGGTGGCGGTGGGGCTGGCCGCCGGCGGCGTGGGGGCCTTGCTGGGATTGTCGCCGGCCGCGCAGACGCTGGTGGCGGCGCTGGTCGCTGCGGTGCTGATCGCCGGCCTGCGCCGCACCCGCTTTGGCAAGCTGCGGCGCGGCAACGCCGCCGCCGATCCCAACGTCAATATCGATATCGGCCAGGAGCTGGACGTGCCCGGCTGGGACGCCAACGGGCGCGCCCGCGTGCCGTACCGCGGCGCCGACTGGACCGTGGAGCTGGCGCCCAACTGTGCCGCCGCACCAGGACGCCACCGCATCGTCGCGGTGCGCGGCAGCACCCTGGTCGTGTCTCCCCGCTGAAACCCTGTCTTATTGCGCAGCGCGGCAATTGTCGCGCTGCGATCCGTCTGCCGCCGCCTGGCGGCTCCGTACTGCTGTCTTCTGTCTGGAGGGTCGTTACATGCTCGCATTTCAGCTTGGTTTGTTGCCGCTGATCATCCTCATTGCCGTTATCGTGCTGATTGCCAAGGGCATCAAGATCGTGCCGCAGCAGCATGCCTGGGTGCTCGAGCGCCTGGGCCGCTATCACGCGACGCTGACGCCGGGGCTGTCGATCGTGGTGCCGTTCGTCGACCGCGTCGCCTACAAGCACGTGCTCAAGGAAATCCCGCTGGACGTGCCCAGCCAGGTCTGCATCACCAAGGACAACACCCAGCTGCAGGTCGATGGCGTGCTGTACTTCCAGGTCACGGACCCGATGAAGGCATCGTATGGATCGAGCAACTTCGTGGTGGCGATCACGCAGCTGTCGCAGACCACGCTGCGCTCGGTGATCGGCAAGCTGGAGCTCGACAAGACCTTCGAGGAGCGCGAGTTCATCAACCACAGCGTGGTCAACGCGCTGGACGAGGCCGCATCCAACTGGGGCGTCAAGGTGCTGCGCTACGAGATCAAGGACCTGACCCCGCCCAAGGAGATCCTGCACGCGATGCAGGCGCAGATTACCGCCGAACGTGAAAAGCGCGCGCTGATCGCGGCGTCGGAGGGCAAGCGCCAAGAGCAGATCAACCTGGCCACGGGCGCGCGCGAGGCGGCGATCCAGAAGTCAGAGGGCGAGCGGCAGGCCGCCATCAACACGGCCCAGGGCGAGGCGAGCGCGATCCTGGCGGTGGCCGAGGCCAACGCGCAGGCGATCCAGAAGATCGGCAATGCGATCCGCACCGAAGGTGGCATGGATGCGGTCAACCTGAAGGTGGCCGAGGAATACGTGGCCGCGTTCGGCAACCTGGCCAAGCAGGGCAATACGCTGATCGTGCCGGGCAATATGGGCGACATGAGCAGCATGATCGCGGCCGCCCTGCAGATCGTGAAGGGGCAGCAGAAGGCTGCCTGAAGGGGCTGACGGACACGCCGCGGCAGCGCGGCGCCGGGGCTCAGTCCTTGGCGTCGCCCTTCATGATGCGGGCCTTCTCGCGCTGCCAGTCGCGCTGTTTCTCGGTCTCGCGCTTGTCGAACTGCTTCTTGCCCTTGGCCAGGCCGATCTCGCATTTGACGCGGCCGCGCGTGTAGTGCAGGTTCAGCGGGACCAGCGTGTAGCCGCGCTGCTCGACCTTGCCGATCAGCTTCTTGATCTCGTCGGCCTTGAGCAGCAGCTTGCGGGTGCGCACCGGGTCGGGATTGACGTGGGTGGAGGCGCTTTGCAGCGGACTGATATGGGCGCCGATCAGGAACATCTCGGCGTCGCGCACCACCACGTAGCCCTCCTTGATCTGCACCCGCCCGGCGCGGATTGCCTTGACCTCCCAGCCTTCCAGCACGATCCCGGCCTCATAGCGCTCCTCGATGAAGTAATCGAAGAAGGCCTTTTTGTTATCTGCAATGGTCATGCGTGCGGGTGGGGTGCGGTAGGGTGGAATTCAGCCGTTTCGCTGCGGCGCCACATGGCAGGATGCCGCGGGGCGCGCGTGTCGGCTAAAATCCGAATTCTAGCAAACCAGCCCCGGCACAGGCGCATGCCTGCCGCGCACAGCGTGCGGCATGGCCGCAAGCCAGATTTTCCCATACATGGCAGACGTCCATAAATCCGTACTGCTCGGCTACTCGGCCGCGCAGATGTACGACCTGGTCACGCGCGTGGAGGACTATCCCAAGTTCCTTCCATGGTGCGGTGGCGTGGAGGTGTTCGAGCAGACCGATACCATGCTCGACGCCAAGATCCATATCCACTTCAAGGGGATCCAGCAGTTCTTCCACACCCGCAATACGCAGGAACGCCCCACCCGTATCGACATGACCTTTGCCGACGGGCCGTTCAAGACCTTCAACGGCGCATGGCGCTTTACGCCCCTGCGCGAAGACGCCTGCAAGATCGAATTCCACCTGCACTATGAGTTTTCCAGCCTGCTGCTGGAAAAAATCATCGGCCCGGTCTTCAGCATGATTGCCAATACCTTTGTCGACGCCTTCGTCAAGCGGGCCGAGGTGGTCTATGTCGCCAACTGACGCCGGCGCGGGGACGGTGCATATCGCGGTCTGCTATGCGCGGCCCGATAGTGTCTTCCTGAAGGAGATCGACGTGCCAGCCGGCACCACGATTGCCGCGGCCATAGTCGGCTCCGGGCTGCAGCAGGCCTGTCCGGAGGTGGACCCGTCGACCATGCGGGTGGGCATCTTCGGCAAGCTCAAGACGCCGGAGACGGTGGTGCGCGAAGGCGACCGCGTGGAGGTTTACCGGCCCTTGACCGCCGATCCCAAGCAGGCGCGCCGCAAGCGGGTGCAGAAGCAGCGCGCGGGCGGCACGCGCGAAGGCCAGAAGTGGTTGCGCGGCAGCGGTTGAGCCGAGCCATGCCAGGCATGCAAACGGGGCCGATGCGCCCCGTTTTTCTTTGGTTTCAGCTGCAGTTCTTCTCGAGGCTGGCGTTGGTCTTGAGCACCTCGGCCTGGCGTTGGTCGCTGTTCAGGTGTTGCAGCGAACCGTCCGGACCCGCCACCGCGGCGCGCATGCCTTGCTGCAGGCCGTTGGCGTAGTTGCGCAGCTGCGCGCAGCGGGCCTCGCGCTCGGCCGCCTCGCTTTCCTTGCGGGCCTCTTCGGTAGCGGCTTTCAGGCTGGCCTCGCGGCGCTTCTGGAAGGCTTCTTCGGGGGTCGGCGCCGGGGCCGCGGCGGGCTTGGCCGAGGCCTTGGCCGGAGCCGGGGCAGCAGGGGCGGGCGCCCCGGCATTGGCGGCCTCCACCGGCTGGAGCTCGCCGGCAAAGCGGCCCGGGGCACGCAGCACCCTGGCTGCCGCCGCTGACGGCGGCACGTCGCTGTAGACCATGCGGCCGTTGGCGTCGCGCCATTGCCAGTAGGCAAGGGCCTGGACGGGAACGGCGAAAGTGGCGGCGGCAAGCAGGCACAGCGCGGACGATCGTTTCATGGCGAGGCGTCTTAAAGTGACTCGGAAGTAACTGGTGCGGCTGGAATCGTGCTGGGCCGCCGGCTGCGCGCATGGCGATGCCGCGGCAGGACAGCCGCGGCGATGGCTTGGCGTCCGCCCGGTATCAGGTGCGTAGCGCCGGTTTGACCCTGGTAAAGCTGTTGTTCGTGGCGCGTGTGACCCCCGCGCCATCGTTCGCTAGTCTACGCAGACTTGTCGGTGGCGTGCAAGCGCACCGACCAGGCCACGCCGACCATCAGCAACACAATGGCGGCGATTTCCAGCGGCCGCGGCCAGCGGTGGTCGAAGACAAAGCCGTAGGCCAGCGCGAACAGCGTCTCGAACACGATCATCTGGCCCGACAGCGTCAGCGGCAGGCGCCGGCTGGCGATGTTCCACAGGTTGTTGCCAATCAGCGACGCACCCAGCGCCACTGCGGCATTGACCATCCAGAACCACTGCCAGTCACGGCCGCTGTCGCCCGCGGTCAGCGTGTCGCCAGCCAGCACCCAGCCGATCACGGCCAGCACCGCCGACACCGCGCCGGTCGACAACCCGTACAGCGCCGACCATTCATTGCCGCTGTAGTGCGGGTTGCGCTGCAGGTAGCGTGCGTTATCGACCGCGTAGAGCGTCCAGCAGACCAGCGCGCCGGCCGCGCAGCAGACCCCGGCCAGTTTCTGCCAGACCGGCCGGATTGCCGCGCCGGCTGCCGCCGCGTGGGCGCTCTGGCCGCCGCCGAACAGGTCGATATTGATGCAGGCGATGCCGGCGGCCACCACCAGCAGCGGCCACATCAGCCGCGACAGCGGCACGGCGCCGTGGTCGCGCCGGCCCATGATGGTGACCGAGATCGGCAGGATGCCGATGATCAGGGAGGTGGGGCCCACCCCGGCGAGCTGCACGCCGAAGGCCAGCAGCACGTAGTAGAGCAGGTTGCCGGTGAAGGCCTGGCGCAGCAGCGCCACGCAGTCCGCCCGGGTCAGCTTGCGCGCGATGCGCTTCATCAGCGGCAGGGCGGCCACGAAGGCGACCAGGCCGTAGGCCAGGTAGCGGCCGATGGCCAGCTCCCACGGCGAGAACACGGGCAGCAGCTTGGGGGCGATAAAGACCATGCCCCAGAAGGCGCCTGCCAGCAGCCCGCACAATACGCCGATTCCCATGCTTCGCGTTCGCCCGAATAAAAGGACGACGAGCATAGCAGACCGCTTCCAGGAAAGCCCATTGCAGTGCATCAGCAAAGCGCGCATTCCTGTATAATTCGGTTTTGCGCCTAGAGGATTTGCTATGCGTCTTGTCCAGAAAGCACTCACATTCGATGACGTGCTGCTCGTCCCGGCCTATTCGGCCGTTCTTCCCCGGGATGTCTCCCTCCGCACCAGCCTGACCCGCTCCATTGAACTGAACATCCCGCTGGTATCCGCGGCGATGGACACAGTGACGGAAGCCCGCCTGGCGATTTCCATGGCGCAGGCCGGCGGTATCGGCATCGTCCACAAGAACCTGAAGCCCGCCGACCAGGCCCGCGAAGTCGCGCGCGTGAAGCGCTATGAGTCGGGCGTGCTGCGTGATCCGATCACCATTTCGCCGGACATGAAGGTCCGCGATGTGATCGCGCTGTCGCAGCAACATGGCATTTCCGGCTTCCCGGTGCTGGAAGGCAAGGCCGTGGTCGGCATCATCACCAACCGCGACCTGCGCTTCGAGGAAGAGCTCGACGCCCCGGTGCGCGCCAAGATGACGCCCCGCGAAAAGCTGGTGACCGTGGCCGAAGGCGCGACACTGGAAGAAGCCAAGCGCCTGATGAACCGCCACCGCCTTGAGCGCGTGCTGGTGGTCAACCAGGCTTTCGAGCTGCGCGGCCTGATCACGGTGAAGGATATCCAGAAGGCAGTGGACAATCCGCTCGCCAGCAAGGACGAGCGCGGCCAGCTGCGCGTAGGCGCCGCGGTCGGCGTGGGCCCGGACAACGACGAGCGCGTCGAACTGCTGGTCAAGGCCGGCGTCGATGTGATTGTGGTGGATACGGCGCACGGCCATAGCCAGGGCGTGCTGGACCGCGTGCGCTGGGTCAAGCAGAACTTCCCGCAGGTGCAGGTGGTTGGCGGCAATATCGCCACCGGCGATGCCGCGCGTGCGCTGGTCGAGCATGGCGCCGACGGCGTCAAGGTCGGCATCGGCCCGGGCTCGATCTGCACCACGCGTATCGTTGCCGGCGTGGGCGTGCCCCAGATCACGGCGGTTTCCAACGTGGCCGAGGCCCTCAAGGGCACCGGCGTGCCGCTGATCGCTGACGGCGGCGTGCGCTACTCCGGCGATGTGGCCAAGGCCCTGGCGGCCGGCGCCCACACCGTGATGATGGGCGGCATGTTCTCGGGTACCGAGGAAGCGCCGGGCGAAACCTTCCTGTTCCAGGGCCGTTCGTTCAAGAGCTACCGCGGCATGGGTTCGGTGGGTGCGATGAAGGATGGCGCGGCAGACCGCTACTTCCAGGAAGACAACACCGCCAACGTCGACAAGCTGGTGCCGGAAGGCATTGAAGGCCGCGTGCCGTACAAGGGCTCGGTGATGGCGATCATCCACCAGCTGACCGGCGGCGTGCGTGCCTCGATGGGCTATTGCGGCAGCAAGTCGATTGCCGACTGGCACGAGAGCGCCCAGTTCGTCCAGATCACGGCAGCCGGCATGCGTGAATCGCACGTGCACGACGTGCAGATCACCAAGGAAGCGCCGAACTACCATATCGACTGACGCGCAGCGGCTGCGCCCGCCGCCTCGCGGCGGTGCGCGGCCGCAAGATCGTCGGGGCGAGGGCGCATTGCCGCGGGCGGCGCCTTCGCCTGACCGGAATGCCATCCGGCCGGCCGCTCGCCAAGCCGGTGTTGCCTGAACGTGGGCCGCACCCGCCGGCCGCACCATCGGCCGGGCCCATGACGAGGAGCGCCAATGAAGGTATTGCTGCGAGCCGTGCTGTTTTTTGATGCCCTGGTGGATTTGATGCTGGGCATCCTGCTGTTGATGTCCCCGTTCACCACGCTGTATGCGGCGCTGCAGTTGCCGCAGCCGCAACCGGCCCTGTTCGGGCAGCTGCTGGGCGTGGCACTGGTCGGCCTGGCCGCGCTGTTGTGGCAGGCAACGTTCAACGGCCAGCTGACGGTGCCAGTGGCGCGCACGGCCGGCTATGTGAACCTGGCCAGCGCAGTGCTGATCATTGCCTGGATGGTGTTCATGGAACTGCCGCTGGTCGGCGCGGGCAAGATCTGGCTGCCGGTGATGGCAGTGGTGCTGGCGTTTTTTGCGCTGGTGCAGATTCCCGCTTCCAGGCGCGTGCGCAACCGCGAAAGGCAGCTGAAGGCCGAGCGTGCGCTGCAGGAACAGGAACACAAGAAGGAAGTCCGCAAGGAACCCGGCGTCGCCCCCGCGGCGCGCCCAACGAATACCCCAGAATACCGGCGCGAGCCGGTCATCACGCCGCCGCCGGGCTATGGCCCCGGCACGGAAGTCGTGACCGAGCCCATCCCGGAAGACACGCCATCGGCCCATCATGCACGACAAAATCCTCATTCTTGATTTCGGCTCGCAGGTCACGCAGCTGATCGCCCGCCGCGTCCGCGAGGCGCACGTCTATTGCGAGATCCACCCGAACGACGTCTCCGACGACTTCGTCCGCGAGTTCGCCCCCAAGGCCATCATCCTGTCCGGCAGCCACGCCAGCACCTATGAAGACCACCAGCTGCGCGCGCCGCAGGCCGTGTGGGACCTGGGCGTGCCGGTGCTGGGCATCTGCTACGGCATGCAGACCATGGCCGTGCAGCTGGGCGGCAAGGTCGAGTGGAGCGACCACCGCGAATTCGGCTACGCCGAGGTGCGCGCCCATGGCCACACCAACCTGCTCAAGGACATCGAGGATTTCCGCACGCCGGAAGGCCATGGCATGCTCAAGGTCTGGATGAGCCACGGCGACAAGGTTGCCGGGCTGCCGCCGGGCTTCAAGCTGATGGCCTCCACCCCCAGCTGCCCGATCGCCGGCATGGCCGACGAGGCGCGCGGCTACTACGCGGTGCAGTTCCACCCCGAGGTCACGCATACCGCCAAGGGCCGCCAGATGCTGGAGCGCTTCGTGCTCGGCATCGCCGGCTGCAAGCCTGACTGGGTCATGCGCGACCATATCGAGGAAGCCGTCGCCAAGATTCGCGAGCAGGTCGGCGATGAAGAGGTCATCCTGGGCCTGTCCGGCGGCGTCGACTCGTCGGTGGCCGCGGCGCTGATCCACCGCGCCATTGGCGATCAGCTCACCTGCGTGTTCGTCGACCACGGCCTGCTGCGCCAGGACGAAGGCAAGCTGGTGATGGAAATGTTTGTCGGCCGCCTGCACGCCAAGGTCGTGCATATCGACGCCTCCGATCAGTTCCTCGGCCACCTGGCCGGCGTGACCGATCCCGAGCAGAAGCGCAAGATCATCGGCCGCGAGTTCGTCGAAGTGTTCCAGGCCGAGGCCAGGAAGCTGTCCAATGCAAAGTGGCTGGCGCAGGGCACGATCTATCCGGACGTGGTGGAGTCGGGTGGCACCAAGACCAAGAAGGCCACCACCATCAAGAGCCACCACAACGTCGGCGGCCTGCCGGAAACGCTGGGCCTGAAGCTGCTCGAGCCGCTGCGCGACCTGTTCAAGGACGAAGTGCGCGAGCTCGGCGTGGCCCTGGGCCTGCCGCCGGAAATGGTCTACCGCCACCCGTTCCCGGGCCCGGGCCTGGGCGTGCGCATCCTTGGCGAAGTCAAGCGCGACTACGCCGACCTGCTGCGCCGCGCCGATGCCATCTTCATCGAAGAACTGCGCAAGACCCTCGCCACCGAACAGGACGCCGCCGCGGGCCTGTGCGAGCCGGACCAGGTCGGCAAGAGCTGGTACGACCTGACCAGCCAGGCCTTCGCCGTGTTCCTGCCGGTCAAGTCCGTGGGCGTGATGGGCGACGGCCGTACCTACGACTACGTCGTGGCGCTGCGCGCGGTGCAGACCACCGATTTCATGACCGCGCACTGGGCGCACCTGCCGTATGCGCTGCTGGGCCGTTGCTCTAACCGAATCATTAACGAAGTACGTGGCCTGAACCGGGTTGTGTATGACGTGTCGGGGAAACCGCCGGCGACGATCGAGTGGGAGTGAAATCGGGTTCTTCGGTGACTATCGCCGGCCAGCGGAACAGGTTGGCGGCAGAACCCCAGGGCCGGATTGAAGCCCTCCCGTTCAGATGCCGCTGCGGCCGGGGTCAAGCGCGAGGATATTGAGCGTGATCGGTCAAGCCCCCAAGGCGCGTGCAAAGATCTCTGACTACCTCTCAAAGCGGTATCTGGATATCTTCCAGGCGTAGTCCAGCACGTCGCGGGTCATCACGGCATAGGGCGTCCCGCGGCGCTACCCTGTCGGGGACGCATGTCACGCAAAACACCTCTGCGAGCGGCTTGCCGTTGACTTCGAGGGGGTCCTGGGCGTTTGCCACCGATGACAGCTTCAGGCCACCCTAAGCAGGTTCCCATGTCTGGCCCAGTGACCGGACGCACTCATCCACGCTCAGTTCATGCAGTGACTCGCGCGGCAGCGTTTCGCTGGCCGCGCGTGTCAGGACAGCCAGCACGGGCGGCTTAAGCCGCACCAGCAGCAGGCGCTGGCCTTTGGCGGCCACCTCGGACGCGAAAGTATGCAGCGCCTCGATCGTCGAGCCATCGATGTCCGGCGTCTCCTCCATGCTGAAAACAAGCGTATGGAGCCCCGGCCCGGCTGCCTCGTGCAGGTGTCGCGCCCTGGCCAGCATGCGTTCCGCATTGGCGAAGAACATCGGCGCTTCCGGTCGAACGATCAGCACGCCCGACAGAGTCCGGGCCTCAGGGTGAGCCGCGATGTCAACGTAGTCGTGGCTAGAGCCAAGGCGCCCCAGTTCGCTGACTCTTGGTTCGGAGAAGCTACGCAGTGTCAGCATCAGGCTGATCCCGATTGCCACCAGCAGTCCGTCGAGCACGCCAAGCAGGACCACGGCGACACATGCGGCAACCACCAGCAGCCGGTCGCGGCGCCATGTCCAGTAGGGCCTGAATGCATCGAGACGCAACGTATGGCTCACGGCATGTATCACGATGGCCGCGAGCACGGGCTCGGGCGTGCGTGCAAGCTGCGGCAGCAGCGCGGCAACAATCAGCGCGATGACTGCTGCGGCGCACCAACCCGCCAGGCGAGACTGTGCTCCGGCTGCTTCATTTGCAGACGTGGCGGAATAGCCCGCCCCGACTGCCATGCCATGTAGCAAACCGGAGCCAATATTGGCCAGACCTAGTGCGACCAGGTCGCGGTTGGGTGAGGTCACATCACCGTACTTGAGCGCAAAGCTGCGGATCGAGCCGTACGATTCCGCATACAGGATCAGCACCAGCGCGAAGGCGAGCTCGCCAACGCGCAACCACTGTATGCGCTGCAGGTCGGGCAGGCCGATGGTGACATTTGCCAGATCAATCGTGCCCACTTCGGCAATGCCGTAGTGCGACAGATCGGTGGCATAGGCTGCTGTGATGCCCAGCACGATCACCACCAGCGGTCCCGGCACCCGCCGCAAGCGCGCCAGCGCGAACAACAAAGCCAGCGCCGCCAGGCACGCGGCGAGCGCATTGAGGTTCCAACCCGCCGATTCGTGCAGGAACTGGTAAGTGAAACGTGGCAGGTCGCTGTGCGTCGGGTGGATCCCGGCGATGCTCGAAATTTGCCTGAGAATGATAATGACCGCTAGTCCGAATGTGAAGCCGCGCAGCACCGGCTTGGCAATGAAGTCGGTAATGCCGCCCAAACGCGCTATGCCCGCCAGCACCAGGAAGACACCGGCCAGCGTCACGAACCCGGCGGCGAGCGCCAGGCGCAGCGCGGCATCGGCACCGCTCGTCGACAGCGTGGCCGCGGCCAGCACCGCAGCGGAAGATGAGGTGGCGGACACCACCGCGAAGCGGCTCGTGCCCACAATGCCGTATATCACCAGCCCGACTAGCAGGCCGACCAAGCCAGCTTGCGCAGGCAGATTGGCGATGCCGGCGTATGCAACGGCTTCCGGCAAAAGCAGACCGGCAATAGAGCAGCCGGCGATCACATCTCGCCCGAGCCGTTGGCTTCGTGTCAGCGCCACGTCATTGGCCCTGCCGGTATCCGGCGGGGTGGACGAACCGGGGGCATCAGACGCAGGACACATAGTCGATGTAGTTCGGGCGATCGGCGGTCCGCTTATTCTGCCACTGATAGATGCCATCGAAATGACTTCGGCGTCGTTGCACACGGAGCGCCCTTATGGCGACCCCGCCCCAACGATGCTCGCCAGCCAATCGAACTTGGTCCCTTCCGTCCACAGAAGTTGTGAGTGCAAGCATCACGTCTGAAGACTTGAACGTCCCATCCCTTTGGCTTGCTGACGAGGAACGCCACATGCATTCAACCCTATTCCACCAGGCAATGGCACTGACCTTGGCGGCGACCGCCATGGCCCTGTGCCATGCGCAGGAATTGCCGCTCCAGGCACCGCGCAGATCCGCGAATCGGCCGGGATCCTTTATGTTTCCGGTGGCGTCGGCACGGAAGACGTGGCGCGCATGAAAAAAACTGGCGCCGCGCTTTAATGCCAGAATCCGCTTCCAGGACAATGCCACTGGGCGTGGATGCCCGCGCCCGGCGTCCGGGTCGTCAACCGCAACCACACGTGGCCCGCCTGCGCTTCGTCGAGGCGGTTCTTCTCTGCTTCGTTGCTCATGGCGATTCTCATCTCGCAAGGTGGCGGGCGCCAGGTGCGTACCGGGCAGCCATCTTATGGGACTCTTGCTTGCATACGTGACGATTCAATGGCGAATACCACCAGCATGCCGCCCAGGATTGAGACATTCTTCAGAATGTGGTTAAGCTGATTCATGAAGTCTGCGGGATCGGCGCGCCAGAAGCCATGGAAGATGATGGTGGTGGGTACCAGGAACAGTGCAAGAAGCAGCGCGCCCAAGCGTGCGCTCCAGCCCGAGATCAAAGTCAGTCCACCACCAATTTCAACTGCGATGGTTAGCACCAGCAGCAAATCCGGGCTCGGCAGTTCAGCGCTGGCAATCCACGCAGAATAGGCCGCGAAGCTGCCAATCTTCAGGAGTCCGGAAAATAAAAAAAGAGAGCCGAGAAGCGCACGACCGACAGAGTACGTTCGTGAAACGACCGTGGGCGCGAGTGACATAGTGGTCATGACCATCTCCAAAACGAAGAGCGGTTGCAGCCAAGAGCCAGTCCCCAATTAGGAGTCCCGCTCCTTTTCCTTGCCGGTGCCGTCATCCCAAGGGCGGACCACCTTGGCCGAGCGTGGCGAGCCGCCCGAGATAATCCGTGCAGCGGCCGCTGACGGGCGAAGGATCGAACGGACGATTTTCCGGTAGCGGTGCGCCACCTTCATGAGTGCCGGGAGCTTGATCCGCTTCACGGTGCGGATGTTCAGTACTCCCTGCACGCCGGATGGCCGCGATCAGCATGTGGCTCCGCGCCGCCAGCAAAGTCTCCTCAAATCGCGCCATTGCCTCTGACAGCAGATTCAACTCGACCTGGCTCTTGGCGTCGTCCGCCTTGCAAGCATCAATCTCGGTGTAGATGCGCTTGCCGAGCTCACGCACGAGAACAGGATCGAGCTGTCCTTGAGATGCTGCGTGACTCAGGTGAAACAGCAGGGTGATCAATCCGTTCGGAGTGGAACGGGGTGGCGAAGCTGTGCTCATTTGTTGCCCCAACATTGCAGTCTCCACATTTGGCAAGCCACTGGCTATAGGATCTGGAAAATCCCGGAGTTTTGGCTACATCAAAGAAAAGATTGACAGGCCATTGGCCCGCAACGATGCGTGCCGGCTTCGTATGCGTTTGGCTGTCACGACACGTGCGCCGCCTTGCAGCCGGTGGCCTTCGCAATGAGGCCTTTCTTATGTGGGAGTCGGGTACTGGGGCGTTCGTGTCCGTGCGTGCAGCCAGTCTCGTTCCAGGTGGATCAGGTTGAAAAGAAATGTGAGGTCCATCGGCTCGGCTTCAGCCGTAATCCATTGCTCGTGATCGACGTCTTGATAAATCAGCGTCAGGTAATAGCGGCCGTGAGGCAGTTTGAGGTAGACCAGGGGACCGTCCGAGACCAGCTGTAGCAGGCGGTTGCCCTGTTCGTTGACCAGGATCAGTGTGACGCCAGAAACGGGGTTGCCTTCTGAAGGGTCCTGGAAGCTGAGCCGCACATTGAATTGGCCGGCGATAGCCTGCATTTGCCGCAAGGCTTCGCGCCCCATCCCGCCCGAGACATACCGGACGCCAGCGGATTGGTGGATTTCCGGCGGCGTTGGATGCGTTGCGAGGATCTGCGCATGGAGAAGCGGTGCGGTACCAAGGAGCAGCGCGGCGGCAGCTGCACGCTCAACCTTGCTGGCGCGCATTGCAAGTGATCGATGGTGGCTAACGGGAGCCTGGAGGTTTTCCTCGTGTCCACGCTGCAGCTTCGCGGTCATGACAATCCTCCTTTGCGGCGCGCAAAATATCGCCCGTCTATTTTGAAGCGTAGCTCGCATGCGCACTGTCCCATTGATGCATCGCAAACGAGATACCAAATACATTCAGCCGCCTTCCCCTGGGAGCTGTACTCGGTGGCGAACTCGCAGATCGCGCCGTCAGAGGTTTGTCCTGAGCCCATGTAACCGGCGATCGTGGCGGCATTACCGGAACGGGCAATGCGCACGGACGAGTGCGTGTGCGCACACCAGGCCGTATTGCCTGAGCATGCGGTATCCCAGTTCTCGATGACCGCCGACAGCTTCATGTCGCGCACTGGCGTATATAGAAGCGGTGTCCCCTCCATGCCCTATTGGCTTCTGTGGGAAGAGCGGCGCCTGTGCTCCGTGGCCAACGGGGTGATGGAATTCTGAGTTGGCGAGCACCGGTCTCCCGCTACAGCTTGCACCGCCGGCTCCACCATTTGTCCAGCTCAACTGCAATCGTCAATGTGAGCGCGAGCGACAACAGTCCAGCCCACGTCGTAGCCGACACAGGTGTGAGACCGAGCGTGTCGCTTAGCCCGGGTATGTACATGGCAGCGATATGGAGTAACTGGGCAGCCAGTACGCTGACCACCAGCATCGGATTGGCGAAGACCCCCTGTCGGAATACGGAGTGGCGCTCTGAACGGCTACTAAACGTCTGCAAGTTCTCAAACAGCACAAACAGCAGCAGCAATTGGTTGCGTGCCTCGTTTAGGGGATAGCCGCGGTCGAGCAGCCAGTAGAAAGTTGCAAATCCCCCTACGCCCATGACAAGAGTCGAATAGCAGATGCGGCGGATCATTACGCGGTCAAAGATCGGCTCCCGGGGCTTGCGCGCCGGATATGACAGTTCGTCGCCTTCCGCATGCTCGGTAGCCAGAGCCACATCCTGGATGCCATTGGTCACGAGGTTGAGCCACAGCAGCTGCACCGGCAGCAATGGCATTGGCAGGCCCAGGGGAATCGCCAGCAGAAACAGAACCATTTCGGCCGCGCCCGTGGAAACCACCATGAAGATGACTTTGCGAATGTTCGCGTACGCCACCCTGCCTTCATTTATGCCGTTGACGATGGACGCAAAGTTGTCATCGGTGAGGACTATGTCTGCGCTTTCCTTCGCTACTTCAGTTCCCTTTCGGCCCATGGCCACACCGACGTGTGCGTGCTTGAGCGCAGGAGCGTCGTTGACGCCGTCGCCGGTGACCGCCACGAAATGGCCGGTTCTTGCCAGCGACAGGACAATGGACAGCTTCTGATCCGGACTGACGCGGGCGTAGATGCGCGCACGGCGGGTCAGTTGGTCGAGTCCGTGCGGCCCCTTGCTCTCGGCCTGGCGCACCTGCTCGCCCGTCACGACCTGGTCCGTGGTAAAGCGCAGCCCCGCCTGCGCGCCAATTGCGCTGGCTGTCAACGGATCGTCGCCAGTCACCATCGCCACGTCGATGCCGGCGCTGTAGCAGCGTCGGATAGCGTCCGGGACCTCCGGGCGAACCGGATCCTTCATGCCTGCCATTCCCAGAAAGGTCAGGTTGACCAGGTGCCCGTGTCCGTAGGACCCGTCCGGCTCTGCATCAATCGTGCCTTCTGCGAACGCCAGCACGCGTAGTCCCTGCGCGGCCAGCGCTGCCTTTTCCCGAAGCAGTCCTTCGCGCCGGATCGGCACGGCATGGCCGCGAACGTCCGCCTGGTCGCACATGGCAATCAGAGTCTCGGGCGCTCCCTTGACGAACACGCGGATCGTCTCTTCGTGCCGGTGGAACGAGGCCGCGTACCGCAGGTCTGGCTCATACGGGATACGGGCCACCAAGGGGTACCGCTGTCGGATCTCATTGGCTACGGTGCCCCCCTTGTGCGCTGCGGCCAGCAGCGCCACGTCCACGCTGTCCCCGGTGCCAGTCCAGCCATCACGCTCCCTGGATAGTTGGGCCTCGTTTGGCAGCGCCGCGGCCCTTAGCAGGGCCGCTACCCGCGTTCTCGCGTCATGGTCGGTGGTGCCGGCGGCGCGGATCGTGCAGTTGTCCAGATCGTGTCCGACGTCGCAGCAAAACGCCGTGCCGTCGGGAAGCCGGATATCGGTGACGACAAGCTCGTTCATGGTCAGGGTGCCGGTCTTGTCGGTGGCGATCCTGGTGCAGGATCCAAGCGACTCCACGGCGGGCATTTTGCGCACGATCACATGGGCCTTCGCCATCCGCCGCATGCTGATCGCCAGCGCCACCGAAATGGCGACGGGCAGTCCTTCGGGGATCGCGCTCACCGCCAGTCCGACCGACATCATGAACAGTTCGCGCAATGCCATGCCGCGCAGCATACCCACCAACACCAGCAACGCCACAGCCACGCCTACCGCCACCGCGATCAGTCGGGAAAAACGCTGGAGCCTGAGAATCAAAGGTGGCTGCGAGATGGATTCGCGGCCCAGTTCCCGCGCAATCCGGCCAATTTGCGTGGCAGCGCCAGTTGCCACGACGATGCCGTGGCCCCTGCCGCGGAGCACCACCGTGCCGGCGAAGGTCAGGCACTGGCGGGCGCTCGCTGGGGCATTGCTGGCATCACATGCTGAGAGCTTGCGCACCGGCAGCGATTCGCCAGTCAGCAGGGATTCATCGCACTGCAGGTCAATGGCGGAGGTCAGTTCCAGGTCGGCCGGCACTCGGTTGCCGGCTTCCAGCACCACCAGGTCGCCCGGTACCAGCGTACTTGCATCGATCTCCTGCTGGATGCCGTCCCGGATCACCGTGGCACGGGGCTGCTCCATCCTGCGCAGCGCCACGGCCGCCTTGTCGGCCGTATGCTCCTGTGCGGTGCCGATGACGCCGTTAATCAGCAGTACTGCCCCGATGAACAGTGCATCCTTCAGGTCACCCAACGCGAGCGACACCGCTGCCGCGGCCAGGAGAATGTAAATAAGCGGACTGAGGAACTGGCGCAGAAACACCGCGGCCACCGACCTAGGGGCCGCCTGAGGCAGCACATTGCGGCCCACCTCGGCCAGCCGCGTATTAGCCTGCGCGGTGGTCAGGCCGGGTGGGACATGTCCCGGATCGACGCGATCCCGGGTGCCGGAATGTTCTTCGTGAGATCGGGGGCGATCCGTTTGCAACGCGCTGGAGCGATTTTGCATGAGGTTTCCCAAGGTATGCCGGGCGCGGAGCCACGCGTGCACACCTGGGCGTACGCCACGTGCGGCGGGCGGGTCCGGACACTGTTCAAGCGTAGGTACTCGCGTTTCCGCATGATTGATCCGGATCAACCACCACCCGGTTCCCCCTCCTAGACTGGCTGTATCGGCCAGCGGCACCCGTGGCGGGGCCAACGGCTTTGCGCAAGCGTCAAAGGACACCAGCATGCAACTGCAATTCCTCGGCGCGACCGATACGGTCACCGGCTCCAAGTACCTGCTCGATACCGGCCGTCACCAGGTCATGGTCGACTGTGGCTTGTTCCAGGGATACAAGACCCTGCGCCTGCGCAACTGGGACCCACTGCCGCTCGATCCGGCCAAGCTCGACGCCGTGGTGCTGACCCATGCCCACATCGACCACAGCGGGTATTTGCCCCTGCTGGTGCGCAACGGCTTCCGCGGCAGCGTGCACTGCACCATGGGCACCGCGCAGCTGTGCGGAATCCTGTTGCCAGACAGCGCCCACCTGGCGGAAGAAGACGCCGATTATGCGAACCGCAAGGGCTTCTCGCGTCATCGGCCCGCATTGCCTCTTTACACAGCAGCCGACGCTGCACGAGCAATGCGGCGGCTCCAGCCGATGCAGTTCGGCAAGCGCTTCCAGGTAGTGCCCGGCGTAGAGGCCGAGTTTGCCCGGGCCGGACATATCATCGGCGCGGCTATCGTCACGTTGTTCGTCGACGGCAAGCGCATCGTCTTCTCAGGCGACCTCGGGCGGCAGCAGGACATCGTCATGCGCGCGCCGGAGATGGTGCGTCAGGCGGATTACCTGCTGGTGGAGTCAACCTACGGCGACCGGCGGCATCCGGACGACGACCCGCTCGATGTGCTCGGCGAGATCGTCAGCCGGACGATTGGCCGCGGCGGCAGCTTGATCATCCCCGCTTTTGCGGTAGGGCGCACGCAGAGCCTGCTGTACTGCCTGCACCGCCTGCGCGAACTCAAGCGAATCCCCGACGTGCCGGTGTACCTCAACAGCCCGATGGCCATCGACGCGACCATGATTTTCTCGCTGCATCCGGAAGAGCTGCGCATCAGCCGCGAAGAGTGCGCCGCAGCCTGCAATCTCGCCACCCCGGTGCAGAGCATGGAGCAGTCGATCTGGCTGAACCACGACCGAAGTCCCAAGATCATCCTGGCTGGCAGCGGCATGGCTACCGGTGGTCGTGTGGTCCACCATATTGCCGCCTACGGCCCGGACCCTCGCAACACCGTTCTGCTTTCCGGCTTCCAGGCGGCGGGTACGCGCGGCGCAGCGCTGGCCGCAGGCCGGCGCGACATCCGCGTCCATGGCAAGGACATCGCCGTGCATGCGTCGGTGGAGCAGGTGGAGAACCTGTCCGCACATGCCGATGCCGCGGAACTCATGACCTGGCTCGGCGGCTTTCACCAGGCGCCGCGGCGTACGTTTGTCGTGCACGGCGAGCCACAGGCAAGCGATGCGCTGCGCCAGCACATCGAGCGCGACCTGCGCTGGGCGGTCACCATGCCGGAATATCGGCGCTCCTATCCGCTCGACTGATCCAGGCCGGCGCCTGATATGTGCGCCTTTCGTTACGTCTGCCAAACCGGAATCACGTCATGGACTTCAGAACCATCCTCGTCGACCTCAGCGAAGATTCTGCCCGGTCGGCACGCATTGAAACGGCCGCACGGGTTGCCGCGAAATTCGGCGGCAGCGTGGTCGGGCTGACTGCGACTGGAACAAACCTGGAGCCGTTTCGCGGGGCGGGCGAAGAAGCCGGACAATACGCGGCCCTTGCCGCCAGCCAGTTGTACAAGCTGGTTGCCGGTCACAAGGAGACCCTCGACACGCTGACCAGGCAAGTGTCGCCGGACATCCCCACCCGGCACATCATTATCGACGCTGAATCCGGTTGGGCGCTTGCCGACGAGGGGCGTTTCGCCGATCTCATCCTTCCCGCACCGCCGTCGGCGGATGCCGATGTGCCGGCGCTGCTGGCCGGGGTTGCGGAGTATGCGATGCTCAATGCCGGACGGCCCATCCTGCTGGTGCCGGGCGCGGCCGGCCCGCGCTTTGGTGGTCATGTCGCGATCGCATGGAACGGCGGTCGAGAGGCCGCGCGGGCAGTAGCGGACGCATTGCCGTGGCTCGCGCATGCCAGTGCTGTTACCGCCCTGGTGGTCAGCGCGGCTGCCATTGACGAAGAGACCGGCCGTGACAGCGGGAACCGGCTGACAGCGTGGCTGGCCAGCCATGGCATCAATGCCGACCTGGTTGTCGGGGAGGGCGACCCCGACCACGTTCTGCCGCAACTTGCCTGCAAGGTACAGGCCGACCTGCTGGTCGCCGGCGGCTATGGCCGTTCCAGGCTGAAGGAGCTGGTGCTGGGTGGCACCACCCGCGCCCTGGTGCGTCAGTCATCGTTGCCAGTCTTCATGTCGCACTGACGGGTGACCGCTGCCGGTGGGGCAGTGGCAGCGCACGGCCTGGCCGCAGGCTCGTTCGGCCGGCACATTGCGTGCCGGCCGAATGTTGGCTTGCCGACATACCCGAGCCGCATCCTGAGCTAGTTTCCAACGTGCGTGGCTCAGCCGGTGTCGGCACACGGGTTGTGGCTCCGACGTCGCCGGTACCTGCGAATTTCCGGTTCTGAGCCGCATCTCGCTTCCCATGCCGTTGCCTTTCCGCGCACAAACTCTATAGTCCATTGGCAAGGTAATAGTGACGAGAGCATGCCCCTGACGGCGTCTTCATCCGCTCCGCAGGCGAGCAGCCTTGTCCAGAGTTCGCCCGACGATGGCTTTCGCCTGGTCGTGCGATTTCCGCGAGAGCAGGGGAACGGGCATGACAAGGGTGATGATTGCGGATGACCATGCTGTGGTACGGGATGGCCTGCGGCATATCCTGGAACGGGCCGGTGTGTTCGAGGTCGTCGGCGAGGCGGCAGATGGTACACAAGTGCCCAGGATGGTACGGGAATGCACCCCGCAGGTGCTCCTGCTTGACCTTTCCATGCCCGGCAGGAGCGGGCTGGAACTGATCCGCTTGCTGCGCGGCGAGCACCCGGCCCTGCGCATCCTGGTCTTGACCATGCACGCCGAGGAGCAATACATCGTTCGTGCGTTCCAGGCTGGAGCGGCGGGCTATCTGACCAAGGAAAGCGCGGCTACGGAACTGGTGTCCGCCATCGGCCAGGTAGCCCGGGGCGGCACCTATGTGAGCCAGTCGATGGCCACGAAGCTGGCAAGCGGGCTGAAGGACCAGAGCGACGACCTGCCGCACCTGAGGCTCTCGGACCGCGAACTGGAAGTCTACCGGCGGCTGGTGCTGGGCGAGCCCATCACGGCGATCGCCACGGCACTGTGCGTCAGCGCCAAGACCGTGAGCACCTACAAGATGCGGCTGATGGAAAAAATGCAGATGCCCAATGAAGCCATGCTGTTGCGCTATGCCATGCGCAATCATCTGTTCGACGACGATGCGGACCTGTAGTGCCACAGTGCAGCGTCGGTCGGCCGCTGGCTTTGTGCCCTATCGCCCCGAAGTCGCAGCCAGCCCGGCCAGGGTCTGGCGCAGCGCATCGAGTTCCAGCGTCTTGTCAAAGCAGTAGCTCCCGCCTGCCTTCAGGCAGGCGCGGCGCAGCGGCGGGCCGAGGTTGTCGGCCAGCACGATCACGATCGAATCCGGTAGCGTCGACCTCAGCGTCCTGACCTCCTGGAGCGCATGAGCATAGCCCGTGCCCAGGCTGATCAGGACGACGTCGGGGCGATGACGCAGGAGCGGGGCAAGTTCCGTGGCTGCGCTGGCGCCCGCACCCGCGACTCGGATGCCAGGCATTCGCCCAAGCAGGCCGAGCTGCCTGGTTCGGATCGCATTGGCATGCTCGAGCAAGTACACGGTAAGCAGGCGGGCAGGATTGCGGTCTGGCATGGTCCTAGTATCGCGGCTCCCCTTGCGGTGGCAAATCAGGGGCGGCTGAGAGTCGCGTCAGGGGGGCAGAAGGCACTGTCAGTGATCCCTGACATGCGCGCGCACGCCTTGCCGGCTTGGCAGTAGCGAGTACGACAGTTTCGACAAGCAAGCCGGCTGGGTGGCGTCTGCAACCGAGGTTGTCGGCTACCGGCTTGTCTCAGGAAAGCGGCCGCCGCCGGCAGTGCGCCTGAAGGCGATCGAAATTGCCAACGCCTTGCGCGCGCGTGCCGATTGCGATGCCTCAACCCTGCGTGCGAACGCTGGCATTCTCCTCGCGCAGCGCAAGGTGCAGACTGACACCGTCGGCGCCGGCCGCGATGCTGGTCCTGAAGCCGCAGGTGCGCGCCAGCGTCAGCATGGCCCGGTTGTGCTGCATGGTGCAGCCCACCAGCGCGCCGATGCCCTTTTCGCGCGCGTAGCGGATCAGCTTGTCGAGCAGCAGCTTTCCCAGCCCTTGTCCCTTGCAGTCCGAGCGCACGGCGATACCGAACTCTGCCTGGACATTGTCCGGATCCGCAACCGCCCGGACCTCTCCCAGGATGGAAGCCTGGCCACATGCATCGGTAGTCGTCGCGATGAACGCCATCTCGCGCGCGTAGTCGATCTGCGTGAGCCTTGCCAACTGGCTGTGTTCCGGCTCGCGGAACGTGCAGAAGTAGCGTGCATGGATATCTTCCGGCGTCAGCTGGCGGAAGTACGCCTGGTAGGCTGCCTCGTCGGTCGGGCGCACGGGCCGCAGCACAATGGTGCGGCCGTCCTGCTCGACGCGTTCCTCCAGCGCTTCCGGATAGGGTTGGATGGCCAGCCGCGTGCCCGGCGCCGGCGCCTTGATGGCGATGCGGGCATCGAGCGCGATGACGCCTGTCGCGCTCGCCAGCAGGGGATTGATATCGAGTTCGGCGATCTCGGGAATGTCGCAGACCAGGCGTGATACCTGTACCAGTACCTGGAGCAAGCCGTCCCCGTCGACGCCCGGGTGTCCGTGCCAGCCTTCCAGCAGGCGCCCGATGCGGGTGCGCGACACCAGGTCTTGCGCGAGCAGCGCGTCGAGCGGCGGCAGCGCAACCGCATGGTCGCCGATGTGTTCGGTGTTGACGCCGCCATGGCCGAACAGCAAGACGGGGCCGAACACGGGATCGGTGGCGGCGCCGACGATCAGCTCGAAGCCATCGCCGTGCCCGGCCATCGGCTGGACGGTGAAGCCCTCCAGCCGTGCCTCCGGGGCTTGCTGCCAGATCCGCTCGAGCATGGCGCTGCCGGCGCTGCGCACCGCGGCGGCATCGGCGAGGTCCAGTGCAACGCCGCCCGCGGCAGACTTGTGCGTGATGTCCGGGGACAGGATCTTGAGCGCTACTGGATATCCGATCCGTGTGGCCTGGCCGACAGCCTCATCGACGCTTGCCGCGGTCCGGGTCGCGACCACGGGGACGCCGTAGGCGGCCAGCGCGGCCTTGGCCTCCGGTTCGGTCAGCAACGCCCTGCCGGCGCGCAGGGCATTGCCGATGATCGTGCGCACCTGTTCCTTGTCGGCCTGCGTGTACGTGTGGTCTGCGGGCGGCGTGCGCATCAGCAATTGCTGGTTCCTGTGGTATTCGCAGGCCTGCAGGAAGCCGCGCACTGCCCGCTCCGGGGTATCGAAGGTCGGCACGCCGGCATGCCGGCACAAGCGGCGTGCCTGCAGCACGGCATCCGCCCCGAGCCATGCGGTCAGCAGCGGCTTGCCGCCCGACGGCGCGCTGACGAGCGCGGCTGCGATCTCGGCGGCTGGCACGATGGCCGTGGGCGCATGGATCATCAACACAGCGTCAACCTCGGGCGCCTCGCACAGGATGGCGTAGGCCTGCAGGTAGCGCTCGACGGGCGCGTCGCCGATGATGTCGATTGGATTCGCGCGCGGCCAAGTGGCGGGCAGCACCAAGTCCAGCCGGGCCAGGGTCTGGTCTGACAGTCGGGCCAGGGTCCCGCCGGCATCCGCCAGCGCATCCGTCGCCATCACGCCGGCGCCGCCGCCATTGGTCAGGATGGCGAGGCGCTCGCCGCGCAGCCCTTGCATGCGGGCAAGCATCTCGACGGCGTCGAACAGGCCCTCGGTGCTGTCCACGCGCAGCATGCCGGCACGCCGGATGGCGGCGTCGTAGACGTCGTCGGCACCCGCCATGGCGCCTGTGTGGGACGCGGCGGCGCGTGCAGCCTGCGCCGAGCGTCCGCCCTTGACGATCAGCACCGGCTTGTTGCGGGCGGCGGCGCGTGCCGCAGACATAAACTTTGCGCCATGGCGGATCGCTTCCACGTAGAGCAGGATCGCATGCGTCCCGGCGTCGCCGGCGAGGTAGTCGAGCACGTCGGCTGCGTCCACATCGGCACTGTTGCCCAGCGAGATGAAATGGGAAAAGCCGATCTGCCGCGAGCGCGACCAGTCCAGCACGGCGGTGGCCAGCGCGCCGGATTGGGTGGCGAATGCCAGCTTGCCTTGGCGGGCCGCGCCGGGCGCGAAGCTGGCATTGAGGCTGATTCCCGAAGCGATCAGCCCGACGCAGTTTGGCCCGAGAATCCTGAGCAGATGGGGCCGCGCCGCGTCCAGCATGGCCTGCCGCAGGGCGCCTGCGGCACTGTCCTCGGGACCCTCGAAGCCGGCGGTCAGCACGATAGCCGCGCGCGTGCCGGCGGCGCCAAGCTCGGCGATGAGCCCCGGGATGGTGGGCGCGGGCGTGCATAGCACCGCCAGGTCCGGCGGTGCCGGCAACGCGCCGACGCGCGCGTAACAGGGCTGGCCCGCCAGCGTCGCATACTTCGGGTTGACCAGGTATAGCTGGCCGGTGAAGTCGCCCGCGGACAGGTTCGCCAGCACCGTTGCCCCCACGCTATGCGGCCGCAGCGTCGCGCCGATGAGCGCGACCGAGCGCGGACGGAACAGGGCATCGAGATTACGGACAGTCATGGCTGGCCCTCATGGCAACCGGCGGCAACCCTCCCGACAGGGCCCGGTCGGGAAGTCAGAGATTTACCTGGATGATGTTCGATACTTCGCTTACCCCAGGCGCCGCCCAGGCGGCTTCGGAAGCGGCCTCGCGCTCGGCCCAGCTGCGCAGGCTACCGCGCAGCGTCACCACGCCGTCCTTGACGTCGACCGCGACATGGGTCGCGTCGTCCGCCGCCTGGCGCTCGATGGCCCTGGCGATCCGTTCCTTCACGTCGTGGGCCGCGATCGCAGGCTGGACCACGATGGCGTTGGCTACACTGACCACGCCGTACAGGCCGCCCACCGCGTGCTCGGCGGCCAGGCGCTGGTAGTTCCAGTCGACCGTGCCGGTCAGCGTGACGCAGCCGTCCTCGACCATCACCTGGATGCGATCCGCGGGCAGCACCGAGGTCCACGCCAGGATGTTGCTCGCTGCGCGTGCGATGTCCGCGTCCGTGCGCTGCGCGTCATCGGGCAGGCGCACGTCGATTTCGACGGCCAGGCCTTTCACGCCGGGCACGCGCCTGACGGCCTTCTCGGCAGCGTACTTGCCGGCATGGCTGCTGAGATGGCCGGTCAGCGTCACCACGCCGTCCTTGACCTGGACACCGACCTCGGTGGCATCGACGGCCGGGTCCCAGGCCAGTTCCTCGACCACATGCTGCTTGAGCTGGATATCGCCTTTCATGTTGGTTGTCTCCTGTTTGCCTGGCGCCCTCGGGCGCGATCGCGGCGCGTGCCGCCTGCTCCGTGCGTGCCAGCGCGGGCACGCGGCATCGGCGTCACGGCCGCGTTTCCAGCTGATCAATGACCGCCGAGATGCCCGGCGCCGACCATACGGCACCGATGGCGGCGCGGCGGTCGGCCAGCGAATCCACGTGGCCGCTCAGCGTGGCGGTGCCGTTCTTGACCTTGACGCTGATATGGTGGGCCTCGCGCACGGCATGGCGGAGCAGCGCCTCTTCGATGCGCTTCTCCACGTCGGGGGGCGCGGTCTTCTCATTCATCCGGATGTTGTTGACGACGCCGATCACGCCGCGCAACTGGCTGACCGTGCGTTCGGCCAGCTTTTTCTGATAGCCCCAGTCGACGTTGCCAGACAGCGTGACCCAGCCGCGCTCGACGCGGACCTTGATGACGTCCGAGGGCACATGCACGTGCCATTGCAACGCACCGCGAGCCGCCTCGGCAATGGCCTCGTCGAGGAAGGCGCCGGGCGGATGCACGTCGAGCTTGACGACGACCGCTCGTACGCCTGAAATGCGTTCCGCGGCGCGCTCGGCGGCGAGCTTCTCCGCATAGCTGGACAGGTGTCCGTCCAGCGTGACAATGCCCTCATGGACCTCGACGCCGATGGACGCCGCGTCAATCGCCGGATCCCAGTCGAGTTCCTCGGTGACGTCCTTCTGGATCTGATGATCTGTTTTCATGCTTGGCCTCTTCAAAGGCAGGGCGCCGCAAGCGGCGCCACGGGTTGGCCCCGGTGCGTCTCTGGGCGCTACGTTTGCGATAGAGCCTGTGCGCTGCCAGAACGCTCTCGTTCCTGCGCCTTGCGCACCAGCGAAAACAGCATGCCCCAGTCGGTTGCGAGAGCGGCGAACAGATCATCGAGCGCAACCACTCCGGTCACTGCCTCGCCATCGAGCACCGCCAGGCGTCGTACGCCGTGCGTCAGCATCAACTGCATTGCCTCTGCGACAACGGCATCCCGTTGGATCGCCACCAGGCCACGCGTCATCACCTCGACCACGTCGGTCCGGCATGGATCCGCACCGGTGGCTGTCGCACCGATGACGATGTCCCGGTCCGTGACCATGCCGACCGCGCGCGTCCCTGCCGGTGAGTTCTCTGTCACGATCAGCGCACCGACGTGGCGGTCCCGCATCTGGACGGCAGCTTCCTGCAGGGTGCAGGACAGCGGGACATGCACGGCTTTCGCTGAGCAAATATCCTGGACTAGCATCCCGGTCTCCTTTTTTGCGCAACGTTGCCTAACGGACGGTAATGCGTTGCTGGCTTGAGCTTTCCTTCTTGGGCAGCACCAGGCGCAGCACGCCGTCCTGGAAGCTGGCATCGATCTTTTCCGTGTCGATGTTGCCGTCTAGCGTAAAGGCACGCTGCATCGAGCCGCTGTAGCGCTCCTGGCGGATCACGCGGTCGCCTTCTTTTACCTCGGAAGCTTTCTCGAGCTTGGCGGAGATCATCACAGTCCCACGGTCTACGCTGACGTTGATGTCTTCCTTCTTCACGCCTGGCAGGTCGGCGGTAATGGTGAAGCTGCTGTCGGACTCGGCCACATCGACCTTGAATGGCAGCTCGGTGTCTGGCCCGATCCGCCAATTGCGTAGCATGCTCTGCAGCATGTCGCCGAGCGGTTCGATCGAGAACGGGTCGTAGCGCTTGATGTTGCTCATCATGGTCTCCTGGATGACGGCGCCGTGCGCGCCGTGTTTTCTTACTTTGGCAAGCCGGGGCGGTTGCGGTTTGCTTTGCATCAAACGCCGGCACATTGCCCCGACTGCTTGCACGGGATAAGGGCATGACGTCACATGCGCCAGCTTGGACAGCCAGGGCGTTCGGCATGACCGGCGTCAGGGAACCCTGACAAGTGACGCTGCATTTCTGACACGCAACTCAGCGCAGCCTTCTAGGCGCGGAGCGCGGGCAGGCCAATACTTCAGTCAAACACATCGCGGCGCGCACGAATATGCGGTCCGCCAGACGACACGGGTGAAGGCGAGGGTCGGGATTAGGGAAAGGCCGGCAGGCTGGAGACAACCATGTTTGACTTGCATACTGAAGCTGATGCTGTTTGTGACGCCCCCAACATGTCCGTCGCGCTCTCCAGGCGTGAGGATGAGACGTTTGCGGAGCCGGCGCCGGATCCCGCGCGGGCGCGGTGCACAACTTGCATGATGCGGAACATCTGCATGGCCGCCAGCCTGGAGGCCGGCGAAATGGCCCGCCTGGACTCCGTCGTGCGGAGCTGGCGTTCGGTCAAGCAGGGCGAACGGCTGTACCGGGCGGGCGACCCGTTCCGCAGCCTCTATGCGGTCCGCGTCGGCTCGTTCAAGACCGTGGTGGCGCCGGAGCGGGGCAAGGAGACCATCTCCGGCTTCTACATGGCCGGGGACTCAATCGGCATGGACGGCGTTTGCCAGGAAACCCATAACTGCGATGCGATTGCCCTGGAAGACAGCGTGGTCTGCGTGATCCCGTTTCACCAGCTCGAGGCGCTATGCCGCGAGATCAAGCCGCTGCAACGCCACTTGCACAAGATGTTCAGTGCCGAGATCGTGAGGGAATCGCGCCAGATGATGCTGTTAGGCAACAACATGTCCGCCGAGCAGCGCGTGGCGGCATTCCTGTTGAACGTCTCGGCACGCTACCGCGAACGCGGCTATTCGGCCACGTCCTTTGTGCTGCGCATGACTCGTGAAGACATCGGCAGCTTCCTTGGCATGACCCTGGAAACCGTGAGCCGGACCTTGTCCAAGTTCCAGCAGGAAGGGCTGCTGACAGTGCAGGGCAAGTCCATCGAGCTGCTCAATCTGGACGCCCTGGACGCTCGCTAGCGGCGTCATACGCGGCAAGGCATGACGTGAACGATGCCAGTTCTGATCCCGGAATTCCCGGCCGTCCCGGCGATGTCGTGGCCGCCGCCGCGCCCCGCGAAGTGGGGGCGCTGGTGTTCCGGCCGCTCGAGATCGATACGTGGCAGGAGCATGTCATCTATATGCATCCGGATTGCCCCGTCTGCCGCGCCGAGGGCTTTTCCGCGCAGGCGCGCGTGCGCGTGCAGATCGGCGACAGGTCGTTGATCGCCACGCTGACGCTGCTGGGCGCGCCGCTATTGAACACGGGCGAAGCGAGCCTGTCGTTGAGCGCGGCACGGACGCTTTCGGCACGCGCCGGCGATGTCGTGCATGTCACCCATGCGCCCGCGCTGGAGTCGGTGCGCGCACTGCGTGCCAAGATCTATGGCTGCCACCTGGACAGCGTCCAGCTCGACGGCATCATCGGCGACATCAGTGCAGGGCGGTACGCCGACGTGCATATTGCGGCATTCCTCACCGCCTGCGCGGACGGTCGCATGAGCCTGCGCGAGACTGTCGACCTGACCCGGGCCATGGTCCGGTCCGGCCAGCGCTTGAACTGGGACCGCGAGGTGGTTGCCGACAAGCATTGCGTCGGTGGGCTGCCGGGCAATCGCACCACGCCGGTCGTCGTGGCTATCGCGGCAGCGGCCGGGCTGCTGCTGCCCAAGACCTCATCGCGCGCGATCACCTCACCCGCCGGCACCGCCGATACGATGGAAGCCCTGACCCGCGTGACGCTGGATTCGACGGAACTGCGGCGCGTGGTAGAACAGGTCGGGGCTGCATTGGTGTGGGGCGGCGCGCTGAGCCTGAGTCCCGCGGACGACGTGTTGATCCGCGTGGAACGCGCGCTGGATATCGACAGCGATGCGCAGCTGGTGGCCTCAATCCTGTCGAAGAAGATTGCCGCCGGCTCCACCCACGTGCTGATCGACGTGCCGGTGGGGCCGACGGCCAAGATCCGCGAAGACAGCGATCTGGCGCGCCTGGATCTCGCCATGACCAAGGTCGCGGACGCGTTCGGGCTGAAGCTCCGGATTCTGCGCACCGACGGCTCGCAGCCGGTGGGCCGGGGCGTCGGCCCTGCGCTCGAGGCGCTCGACGTGCTGGCCGTGCTGCAGTGCCAGCCGACGGCGCCCGCCGACCTGCGCGAACGCTCGCTGCTGCTGGCGGGCGAGCTGCTGGAGTTCTGCGGTGCGATACCGCCCGGGCAGGGACGGCTGCTGGCCGGCAGCCTGCTCGACAGTGGTGCCGCCTGGGCCCGGTTCCAGGCGATCTGTGAAGCGCAAGGGGGGCTGCGCACCCCGGGGCAGGCGGTGTTCCGGCGCGACGTGGTCGCAGCCCGCAGCGGCATCGTGACGTCCGTCGACAACCGGCACGTCGCGCGCACGGCGAAGCTGGCCGGGGCGCCGCGCCGGCAGGTGGCCGGGCTGGAACTGCATGTGCGCGCCGGCGACGAGGTCGTAGCCGGCGCACCGCTCTGTACGCTGCATGCCCAGGCGTCCGGCGAACTGGAATATGCGTTCAGCTACGCCCTGGCGCATGACCCCTTCCGCATCGAATAGCTCCAGTGGGCGGCCGGCAGCGGCCCCCCGCACCAGCAGCACCGGCACCGTCGATCTGCACACCTCCCCCTCGGCCACGCTGCCCATCACCAGGTGCCGGAAGCGGTTCCCGGGTGCGGGAGCGCAGACATTGCTTCCGGCTTAGGCGGGGGGTAGGCCGGTTGATGCGGGTCAGCGGGCGGGCGGTCGGCCGGCCAAGGGGACTCTGGGCTTCGTTGACAGCCATCAACACGCATGCGCTTGCGACCGCTACTTTGGAAATAGCCCATAGCCGAAGCCGAGGTAGCTAGGGGGAGAGGCAAGACATGGGCCTGAACCAGCCATTGCTGTCGTGGAATGAAGAAGATGCGGGGCATTTGTCCAGGAACGTGCCGGCTGGAGATCGCTCCCCCGGCCGTGCCGGCCCCGTTGGTGTTGTTTGTACTGGCGTAACAGGTGACCAAATATGGACGAAGAGACCAGACAGAAGATCCTGACCTTGTTGAACCAACACAGGATCATGACGCTTGCCACCTTGAGGCCGGATGGCTGGCCTCAGGCTACCACTGTGGGTTATGTGAATGAGGGTCTCACGCTCTACTTCCTCTGTGGTCCGGGCAGCCAAAAGGCGGCCAATCTGGCATTGGATGACCGTGTCTCGCTGACAATTGATCACGACACGCCAGATCTCATGGCGATTACCGGCCTGTCCATGGCGGCGCACGCGCAACCGGTGGTCGATGCGGCCGTAGCGGAGAGAATCCTCCGGATGTTCCCATTGAAGTATCCGGAGCAGATTGCCTTGCCAGTGCCGATGCCAACCGCGGAGGACGTCCGAATATTCAGGGTGACCCCGACAGTTATTTCCGTGCTCGACTATTCCAAGGGCTTCGGACATACGGATCTTGTCAGCTGCTGACACCTGGGTCCGCTGAGGGAAGTCAAGAGACCTTTCGTTCCGGAGGTGTGCCGTGCGCAAGATGTGGGCGGTGCTCGTCATGCCAGCCATTAATCTGTGCCGCTGCGGCCAGCGCCCTCGGTGGTGCCAGTTGAACCTGCGCACGGCCGCGCGAGGCCTGCTTCTGGTGCTGACTGCCTTCGTGTTTCCCGGAGCCATCGCCGAGGTTGCCGTTCCGTCATTGACGGCGCGAGTGACTGACCTGACTGGTACGCTAACGCGCGCACAGCAGGCGTCCCTGGACCAGACGCTGCAGGCCTTCGAAGCCAGGAAGGGAGCTCAGGTTGCAGTTCTCATGGTTCCCACTACCCGACCGGAAACCATCGAACAGTATTCGCTTCGCGTGGTCGAGCAATGGAAGCTGGGACGTAACCGCGTTGATGACGGCGCGCTGCTCATCATCGCCAAGGACGACCGCACGCTTCGTATTGAGGTGGGTTACGGGCTCGAAGGCGTCCTGACTGACGCCGCGAGCAAGCGCATCATCAGTGATGATATCGTGCCCCGATTCAAGCGGGGCGACTTCTATGGCGGTGTGTCTGCGGGCATCGACCGCATGCTTGGGGTCATCGAAGGGGAGCCACTGCCACCTACGGAGGAAAGAGCAGGGGATACGGGTGACCCCGTCCGGCAACTGATGCCAATCCTGCTTGTGCTCACTCTGGTTCTGGGTGGGTTACTGCGTTCCATGCTGGGGCGCTTCCCGGGTGCAGTCGCGACGGGTGGGGCCGTTGGAGTGGTCGCGTGGATGCTTTCTGGCGCCATCTTTGCCGGCATCGTTGCAGGGGCAATCGCGCTCTTGTTCACGCTGATGGGTGGCCCGCACATGGGCTTGCTGGCTATCGGCGGCCGCTCGGGAAGATATGGCGGCCGGTCGGGGCCCGGGGGATTCGGCGGCGGTGGCGGCGGCTTTGGCGGTGGTGGTGCTTCCGGCAAGTGGTGATGGCAAACATCAATCACATCTTGCGGCGTCCGCCGAGGGGGCGAAAATGGCGATATTTGGATGTGAAATGGCTGGGCAGCTATGTAACCCTTGGGCCCTATAATTATTTCGATATCTGCCGACATCGAGGCTGCCATGCAGGTGTTGCCATACGTGTGGCCACGGACAGGCCTCGGTGCATCCGGCCGTGGACTGAAGATTCAAGCACCTGGTGCGGAATCTGCCGAATTACCACGCGCGTGAGCAAAGGCCATGTGGATCGGCGTGCCTAAAGAAGTCAAGGACAACGAGTACCGGGTTGGCCTGGCGCCTGCCTGCGTGCGCGAACTTGTCAGCCGCGGTCACCAGGTCATGGTCCAGGCCGGGGCCGGGGCCGCGCTTGGCCTTTCCGACGCGCAATACGAAGCGGCTGGCGCGAAGCTGGCTGCCGATGCGAAGGCCGTGTACGACCGGGCCCAGATGATTGTCAAGGTCAAGGAGCCACAACCACGCGAACTGGCGCTGCTCAGGCCCGGGCAGATCCTCTATGCATACCTGCACCTGGCCGCGGACCGTGAGCTGACTGCCGCGCTGCTGCAATCCGGCGCGGTCTGCATCGCCTATGAGACGGTTACGGGGCCTGACGGTGGTCTGCCGCTGCTGGCCCCCATGAGCGAGGTCGCCGGCCGCATGTCAGTCCAGGTGGCGGCAGCCTACCTCGAGAAGCCGAACGGCGGCATGGGACTGCTGCTCGGCGGCGTCCCGGGCGTCGCGCCGGCACATGTCGTGGTGATCGGCGCCGGCGTGGTGGGCGCCAATGCTGTCCAGATCGCGGTTGGCATGGGGGCGCGCGTGACGGTATTGGACAAGAATATCGAACGACTGCGGCATCTCGGCTCCGTGTACGGCAATCGAGTCGTGACGGTCTACTCCAGCGCTGACAGTATCGAGCGCGCGTTGCTCTCGGCCGATGCGGTCATCGGCGCGGTGCTGGTGCCTGGCGCCGAGGCGCCCAGGCTGGTCACGCGTGCGATGGTCGCGCGCATGAAAGCGGGTTCGGTGCTGGTGGATGTGGCGATAGACCAGGGAGGCTGCGCCGAGACATCGCGCCCGACCAGCCATACGGATCCGACCTATGTGGTGGACGGCGTGCTGCACTACTGCGTGACCAACATGCCGGCAGCGGTGGCGAGGACCTCCACCTTTGCCCTGAACAACGCCACGATCGGTCATGCGATGGCCCTTGCCGACAAGGGATGGTCCCGCGCGCTCTCAGACGACCCCTACCTGCGGGCCGGGCTGAATATCTGTCGCGGGAGTGTGACTTATGCGGCCGTCGCAAGCGCCCATGGCTACGCCCATGTACCCGCCGAGCAGGTGCTGACCTGAGCGCGGCCGCCAGTATCGGCCGACACGTTGCTGTCGGCCACCCCTAGTGCAGCAGCACTGCCATGAGCCGAATCACAGCGGTGTGGCTGGCTTGGTTGACTGGCATCAACCCGCATGTCCTTGCGACCGCTAATTTGGGATGAACCACAGCCGAAGCCGAGGTCGCCATGTACCGCCGCATTCTCCTAGCCCTCGATGGCAGCCGTTCATCCTTGAATGCCCTGGAGCAGGCCGTGTCGATGGCGCTGACCACCGACGCCGAGGTCAGCGCCATGTTCGTCGTCGACGACAGCGACCTGTTCTTCGAGGTCAGCCCGGGTGACCGGCACTGGCTGATGGCCGACATCATTGCCTATGGCAAGCAGGTGCTGGCTCGTGCCGGCGAGCGCTTCAGTGCCGCCGGCGTGCGCTGGAGCAGCAGGTTGGCCGAGACGCCCGGCACCCCTGCGAAGATTGCCGAGGCGATCATAGCGGAAGCGGACCACTGGAGCGCGGACCTGATCGTCATGGGCACACACGGCCATCGCGGCGTGCGGCGCATGGTGCTGGGCTCGGTCTCGGAGCACGTGGTCAGCAAGACGGTTCGCCCCGTGCTGCTCGTTCGGCAGCAGTCGCGCGGCGATACGCCCTGACCGTTCGGTTCCGGCCTGCGAAAACCCCAATAATTCTTCCGGAGTGACGCAAATGCAGGTTTCAAGAAGCCTAGGCCTCGGCCTGTCGTCGCTGGCGATTGCCGTTGCGGCGGCGGGTTGCGCCACTCGCGCCGCGCCCGCTGGCGTGCAGATCATGGAGCAGCACGGCGTTTCCTACGTATCGGGTGGAGACGATGAGGCGGGCATGCAAAGCATGCTGGCCATCGCCGCGCGTTTCAATGTACGGCTGACGATGGTGGATGCCGGGCGCGGGAAGCCGCTGGGCGGTGCCACGGTGGTCGTGGCCAGCCAGGAGGGCCGCCCGGTGCTGCACACTACGGCTAGCGGGCCGCTGTTCTATATGCGACTCAGGCCGGGTGCCTATCGGCTCGCGGTCGGCTACCAGGGGCGGGACCAGATGCGCGACATCGTCGTCGCTGGCGAGCCGCTCGAGGTGACGTTCCGGCTGCCGGTCAATACGCTCGAGGACGACTGGCTGCTCTGCGCCACGACACCCTGTCCGCGTCGCTGAGCCCGCCGCTCGGACGTGTCGCCGCGGGCACGACACCGCGCAAGCAAGTTCGCGGCGGTTCAGGGACGATCCCGCGAAAGAGAAGCGACGGAACTGGAAGGGGAAGAAGAAGCGCTCAGGCTTCGTTCGGGGACAAGCAGGCGAGCCGCTCGGCGTGGGCAGGCCTGAATCCGCGAGCCGCAACCCCTGCGCGAAGACTGCCGATGCGCGCGCGACCAGCGGCGGTTGGAGCGCGGTACCGCGGCTTTGACACGTATCAACAGCAGTTGCGCCGGTTGCCCTACGCTGCATTTAACCAGTCCAGACCCGAGTCGCCACAGGCTCCCATCGCCGGAGAAACCGCTATGTACCAGCGCATCCTTGTCGCCATGGACGGCGGCGCCGCATCGGAACTTGCCCTGGAACAGGCCATGATCATCGCGCGCGCCGCCAACGCCGAAGTGGAGGTGGTCCATGTGGTCGATGACCGCAGCCCGTTTCTGGATGCCAGCAATCTGGATCCGGTGAGATTGATAGAGGACCTCACGACGGCGGGGCAAAGCGTTCTCGCTGCCGCCGCCGGCCGGCTTGCCGCAGCGGGTATTCGCCACGTAACGCGGCTGCTCGGTAAGCCTATGGTCGAGGGCGACGTTGCTGCCACGATCGCTGCCGAAGCCAATGGCTGGGGCGCTGATCTGGTTGTGATGGGTACGCACGGCCGCCGGGGAGTGCGGCGACTCGTCATGGGCAGCGTCGCGCGAAGCGTGATCAACCTGGCCGTCGCGCCCGTCCTGCTTCTCCGCGCCGAGGAAGCGTAAGCAGGCGAACAGATTTTGGAGGGCATTACGCCAGAAAGCTATGCATACGATCGACTTTTCCGGCGAGACGCCGGATTACTGCCCGACCGGGCCAAGCCTGCGGTGTGCCGTGAAGGTGGATGGCACACCGGCGACCTATGAGATCACTGCCGAGGCGCTTGAGGATCATTTCGGCGCACGCTCGTACCGCAGTGAAGATTTGCTGCCGGCATTCATGAGCAACCGCCAGGACATTGAACGCGTCGCGGGAGCGCTGTTCGAGATGACAGGTGCGCGGCACATCGTGCTGCACAGCGGCCATTTTCGCTTCGCGGTGTGAGGCGCACGTCCTGGCCGGCGGCAGCCGCCACCGGGCGGTGCGCGTCCTTACAAGGAGCTACCCATGAAGAATCGCTTGCAGTCATGCACACCGGAGAAACGGCCAGGATGGCGCAGGCTTGCCGCCTGCGCGTTGGTGCCGCTATGCACAGCGTGTACCGCCGTACCGGACCTGCTGCGGCCGCCGAAGCCACGCACCGCCGCGCTGGCGGCAGGCAGCCTGGGCCAACTCGTACCTGGTGCCAGCGGTATTGCCTGTAGCGCGGACACGAAGACGGCTTGATGCACGACAAATCCGGGGCGGGGTGGCGATATAGATTCAAGAAAAGCTCCGTCCGGGGCTGCCTGATGGAGTCAATCCATGGACTACGCAACGATCCTGGTTCATCTCGATGCCGGCCGCCGCGTGTACGACCGGCTGCACCTCGCCACCCGGCTGGCGCTGGAGTTTCATTCCACGCTGGTTGGCCTGCTAGCCGTCGGCAAGCCGGATCCCACCGCCGTGCGCTACCTGGTGGACGGTGACCGCAATCTTGCCTCTTACACCGAATGGCGGCATCAGGTCGGCGAGCGGGCCCGTCACGCCCTGATGGGCGCAACGGACGAGGTAACCGTCATTACGGAATGGCGGGCGCCGGACTGGGCCACGGCGGCAACGGTCCAGGCAGAGGCGCATCGGGCGGATCTTGTCATCCTCGGACAGCGCGATCCCACTGATGAAGCCGCCTACGCCGAGCCCGGCTTTGTTGAATCCATTGTGCTGGGATGCGGGCGGCCGGTGCTGGTGGTTCCGTATGCGGGCCGGTTCCCGAGCGTTGGCAAGAACATCATGGTGGCGTGGAACGGCAGCCGCGAGTCGGCGCGGGCCATCCGCGATGCGCTTCCGCTCCTGCAGCGCGCGGGCACTGTGGAGGTGGTCTCGTGGACACCGTCTGGGGTTCTGAAGGGGACATGGGTTTCGCCGCCTCAGCATGCCGTGGACTGGCTGGGTCGGCATGGCGTGGCGGTGCAGCTTTGCACGCTTGGAGCGGAAGACGGCGAAGACGTCGGCCAGATGTTACTCTCACACGCCGCGGACCGAAATGCTGACCTGATCGTCATGGGGGCCTACGGGCACAGCCGGGTGCACGAGCTGGTCCTTGGCGGTGTCACCCGCACGTTGCTTGAGTCGATGACAGTGCCGGTCCTGATGTCGCACTGATATTGCCGCAGCGCCTCGGCGATGCGATGAAGTGAGGTGCGGTGCGGTTCGGCTGCTGCCAGGGAGCGGGATGTGGGACACAACCGAACGCTCCACCAGCTTGCGCGGGGTTTCTGGAATGAGTTCCTTAGGCGTCGGCCGGCATTTCCCGTGTCCGACGGCATGTTTCCATTCGATCCGGCTACCCGAAAGTTTGCCCGCTCGCAAGGTTGCCAGGCGCAGCACAGTGAACAAGAGGCTAGGGTTCCAGCACGTAGGTACCAGGAGCGTCCGCGAGCCCCTGGCCCGGCGCCTGTCGCGTGCAGCGCGCTGTCGAGTGGGCCACTAGCCAGTCATGCCACGCCGGCCACCAGGAACCGTCGCGGTACACAGCCACGTTGAGGAATTGCTCCGGGCTCAGGTAGGGCGCGGCGGGCAATCGCGTATGCACATGGTAGCGCCGGCCCGGGTGGCCCGGCTCGGACACGATGCCTGCGTTGTGGCCGCCCGAGGTCAGCAAGAAGGTCAGTTCAGCCTTGGTCAGTAAGTGCAGCTTGTACACGGAGCGCCAGGGCGAGACGTGGTCGTGTTCGGTGCCAACCACGAAAAGCGGGAGGTCGAGGTCCGACAGGGCGACGGGCTGTCCGCCCACGCACAGCTTGCCGGTGGCCAGCTCATTGCCCAGGAACAGCTTGTGCAGGCATTCCGAATGCAGGCGGTAAGGCAAGCGGGTGGTGTCGCGGTTCCAGGAGACCAGATCGTTGGCGCGCAAACGTTGGCCGAGCAAATACTCGCTCATTACGCGCGACCAGATCAGGTCCTGGGCGTTCAGCATCTGAAAGGCAGACTTCATCTGAGGCCCGTCCAGATATCCCTGACTCCACATGAGGGCGTCGAGCGTGGCGAGCGAGCTCTTGTCGATGAACAGGCCCAGTTCGCCCGGATCATGGAAATCGGTCTCTGCCGCAAAGAGCGTCATGCTGGCCAGTGGCCCGCCGGCGGCGTCGCGGGCCAGCATGGCGGCACCCGTGGCAAGCAGGGTGCCGCCCAGGCAATACCCGGCGGCGTGGACGTGCGCGCCGTCGCAGCGCGCGTGCACGGTGTTGAGCGCGGTCAGAAGCCCGGCCTCCAGATAGGTGTCAAGCCCGAAGTCGCGGGCCGAGGCGTCCGGGTTCTTCCATGAAATCATGAACACGGTATGGCCGCTCTCGACCAGGTAGCGCACCAGCGAATCCTCGGGCTTCAGGTCGAGGATGTAGTACCGCATGATCCAGGACGGCACGATCAGCACCGGCTCGCGCCAGACTGTATTGGCGCCAAGGGCGGGCGCATATTCGATCAGTTCAATTAGTGCGTTGCGGAACACCACCTTGCCAGGCGTGCGCGCCACGTCGCGCCCGGGTAGAAATTCCAGCGCGGGGCGCCCCGCAGGCAGTCCAGGCACCTTTGACAACAGCTCACTGGCGTCCTGCAGCCAGTGATGGGCGCCTTGCAGGAAGTTGGCGCCGAAGGTGCTCGAGGCGGTCCTGGCAATGGTCGGATTCATCCACCAAACATTGCCGGGCGCGAGCAGGTCAAGCCATTGCCGGGCGCAGAAGGCGACGATGTGCTGGTGATGACGCGACAGGCCGTCAATATCCTGCGTCAGCGACTCCCAGAAGGCTTCGTTGCGCATGAACGCATCGCGCCAGCAGCGATAAGGCCAGTCCTGCCAGCCGGCATCGGCAAAGCGCTGATCGCTGAGGTCAACGGACGGCGGCTCGGCCGCGGTCGGCAACAGCCGTGGCCAGTCCTCGATGCTGTGCTGCAGCCACACCTGCCATGCCTGCACAATCTTTGCCGGGGAGATGCCGAGCTGCAGCGCCCAGTCGAGTCCGGCCAGACTTGCCGAGATCACCGACAGGCCCCCGGTGGCACGGGCCAGGCCGGCGCGGATCTGCTTGTCCATCCAGACTTGCGCCGGTATGGCGGCCTGCGGCGCGCATTCCGGCATGGCCGACAGGCTGGGCGGTGACGTCCTGTCGTCGATCCTCATTGCAGGTGTTGCCCGCCGTTGATGGCAAAATTCGCGCCAGTGACGAAGGCCCCGTCGTCGCTGCACAGGTAAGAGATCAGCGCCGCGACCTCGGCCGGCTTGCCTAGCCGGCCGACCGGGATAGTCGGCAACACGTCCCGCTCGAGGATCTCGGCGGGCATGTCCGTCACCATGTGCGTATCCAGGTAGCCCGGCGAAACGGTGTTGACGGTGATGCCTTTGCGTGCGAGCTCCAGCGCCAGCGCCTTGGTGAAGCCATGTACCCCCGCCTTGGCGGCGGCATAGTTGGTCTGGCCAAAGGCGCCCCGCGAGGCATTGACCGAAGAAATATTGACGATCCTGCCCCAACCGCGCGCCAACATCGGCTCAACCAGCGGCCGCGTCATATGAAAGAGCGAGTCGAGGTCCGTGCGCAGCACGAAGTCCCAGTCAGCCTTATCCATCTTGCGCAGGGTCCGGTCGCGCGTGACCCCGGCATTGTTGATCAGAATATCGACGTCGCCGAGCTCGCTGCGCACTTGCGACACGCAGCGCTGGCAGGACGCGAAGTCCGTCACGTCGACCGGGAACGCCGTGAATTCACGGCCGGCGGAGCGTTGTGCGCCAAGCCACTGGGCCACGTGGTCATTGTGTACGGAGTGCGTCACGACGACGCGCGCGCCGTCGGCCAGCAGCCGCACGGCAATTGCTTCGCCGAGGCCACCCATGCCTCCCGTTACCAGGGCAATGCGTTGTCCGGCCATCTCGTCAGCTCCGTGACGCGCCGGCGGGGCGCGCCGGGGCCTTCGCGCCTGGGGTAGGGACGGCCATCAGGCGGCCGACGTTGTCGAACATTTCGCGCGCCGATTCCGCAAAGGGCGCGTAGCCGCCTCCCTCCACCATGACCCTGCGCTGGTAGTCCTGCCAGGCTTCGGTCGACTCGCGCAGGTGCTCCATGAAGGCCGAGGCCATTTCTATGTAAAGACCGCCAATGTCACAGGTCTGGATAAGTCTAGGAGGGCAACCTTGGCGGGGCTTGACGTATCGCAAGGAGTGCGCAATGCGTCGGGCGGCGCGCGGCATCGCCAAGCCGCACCGGGTTCGTCAGAGCGCAGGGGTCGCATGGCCGGCGGCCTGCGCATTGTGGCCGGACACCCGCAGAGGCAAGGCCGATCAGGAGCCGGGACCGAGCTGTCCTGCTACATGCCGCGAGCAAACGGGCTTTCCTTTGATCCATCCCAAATGGCAGGGCCGGCTTGCCGCCTACGTTAATCCCAGGGGGGCGTTGCCGACCCCATCGATCCGGAGCACGACGTGACACATCCCATCGTTTTATCCGAAGCCGGCGCGGAATACCTGAAGCTGCCGCCACCGCAGACCGAAGGCGGCATGCCGCTGCTGACGGCGCTGCTGCAGCGCCGCTCGACCCGACACTTTGCTGCGCGGAACCTGGATGACACACTGCTGTCGTCCCTGCTGTGGGCGGCTTTCGGCGTCAACCGCCCGGGCACCGGCCTGCGCACTGCGCCCTCGACCCGCAACTGGCAGGAAATCGACCTGTACGCGGCGCTGCGCGACGGACTGTACGTGCTTGAACCGGCGGACTGGCGCCTTCGGCTGGTCGTCGGCGCAGACTTGCGCGCGGCGACCGGCCTGCAGGACTATGTTGCCGAGGCGCCATTGAATCTCGTCTATGTCAGCCGGCTCTCCAGGCTCGATGAGACCGACAAGCCGCTGCGCCAGTTCTATACCGCGCTGGATACGGGGCATATCAGCCAGAACGTTTACCTCTTCTGCGCCGCGTCCGGGCTGGCCACGGTGGCGCGCGGGCTGCTGGACCGCCGCGCGCTGGCCACTGCCATGCGGCTGGCGCCCGACCAGCGCGTGATCCTGGCCCAGAGCGTGGGCTATCCGGCGTAAGCCGCCACCCAGGCAGCCAAAGGAGGGGGGTAATGCCATTCATTGACAGGGCCGATGCCGCCGCACAACTGGCGCGTGCGCTTGCTGGCCACGCAGGAAAACGGCCGCTGGTGCTGGCCGTGCCCCGCGGTGCGGTGCCGATGGGCGCCATCATTGCCGATGCGCTCGGCGCGGACCTTGACGTCGTGCTCGTGCGCAAACTCGGCGCACCGGGCAACCCGGAGTTCGCCATCGGCGCCGTAGACGAGAGCGGGTGGACCTATCTTACGCCCTATGCCGCCGCGGCAGGCGCCGACAGCGAATACATCGACCGCGAGCGCGCGGCCCAGCTTGAGGTGCTGCGGCGGCGCCGCGCCGCCTACACGCCGGGCCGGGAACCGGTCCGCGCCACCGGTCGACAGGTCATCATCGTGGACGACGGCCTGGCGACCGGGGCCTCGATGATCGCCGCGCTGCACGCCATCCGCGAGCAGAAGCCCGCGCGGCTCGTCTGCGCGGTGCCGGTGGCGCCACCGCGGACGCTGGAGCTGTTGCAGCCCTATGTCGACGAGGTGGTATGCCTGGAGACGCCGGCCGGCTTCCGGGCAGTGGGGGAGTTCTACCGCGACTTCTCGCAGGTCGAGGATGCGGAGGTCGTGGCTTGCCTGAAAGGGCGGTAAAGACGCGCACAAGCGGGGGGCACCCATGAAGGGCGACAGGCAGCTGCAGCAGGACGTGACCGAGGCGCTGATCTGGGATCCTGCGGTCCATGGCAACGAGATCGGGGTCCAGGTCCAGGACGGCGTCGTCACGCTGACCGGGCACCTTGGAACCTTTGCCGAGAAGTACTCGGCGGAAGCGGCCGTCAGGCGCATTCCCGGCGTGCGGGCGCTGGCCGTGGAACTGGACGTTCACCTGCCCGACGATGCGCGCCGCACCGATGCCGACATCGCCCGGGCCGCTGCCAACGTGCTGTCCTGGGATGCGACGGTGCCGGCCGACCGTATCCGGATCCTGGTCGAACACGGCGTGGTGACCCTGAGCGGCGATGTCGACTGGTACTACCAGCGCACCGCCGCCGAGCACGCCGTGGCCGGACTGTTCGGCGTGGTCGGGGTCACCAATGCGCTCGCCATCCGGCCTCGTGCCGACAAGCAGGACGTGGCGGCACGGATCCAGGCGGCCATCGCACGCCAGGCTGCCAGCGACGCCGACCAGGTAACCGTGACGGTGAGGGATGGCGCGGTGACGCTGACCGGCACTCTGCGCACGCTGGCCGAGCGCGAGGCGGCATTCGAAGCGGCCTGGTCTGCACCGGGCGTCAGCGCGGTCGTCAACCAGATCGAAGTCAGGCCCGGCTAGCTCAGGCCTGCACCGTTGCTCAGTATTCTTCGCCGAACATCGACGACCCCGTGCGCATGCCGGCATCGCCCTGGCCGGCGGGGCTGCGCTGAATCGCGATCATGCAGTCCGTCGTCAGCAGCAGGGAGGCGATCGACACGGCATTTTGCAGGGCCGTGCGTACCACCTTGACGGGGTCGATCACGCCGAGTTCCAGCATGTCGCCATAGCGCTCGGTGCCGGCGTCGTAGCCGAGCGTGCCCGAGCCGACGCATACCTGGTGCACCACTGCGTCGGCATCCGCACCGGCGTTGGCGGCGATCTGCCGCATCGGCGCGGCCAGTGCCGCGTGGACGATGTGGCCGCCGGCGGCCTGCTCGGCGTTCGGTGCCTGCCAGGCTTCGAGGGCAGCGCGGGCGCGCAGCAGCGCCACGCCGCCGCCGGCGACGATGCCTTCGTCCACCGCGGCGCGGGTGGCGTGCAAAGCATCCTGGAAGCGGTTCTTGCGCTCGTGCAGCGCGCTCTCCGTGGCCGCACCCACCTTGATCACAGCCACGCCGCCGGCCAGCCGGGCCAGGCGCCGCTGCAGCGCCTCACGCTCATAGTCCGAGCGCACCTCGTCCAGGCGCAGGCGCAGGGCGGCAATGCGCTCGGCCACGCGCGGGCGTTCGTCACCGGAGCCGATCAGGGTGGTGGTGTCCTTGTTGACCTCCACGCGGCGGGCTTCGCCAAGCTGTTCCAGCGTGACGTGCTCGAGCGAGATGCCGGCCTGCGGTGAGACCACCGTGGCGCCGGTCAGCGCGGCCAGGTCGCCCAGCTGCTCGGTGCGCGAGTCGCCGAAACCCGGTGACTTGACTGCGCAGCTCTTCAGCGCGCCGCGCAGGTTGTTCACCACGAGCGTGGCCAGGGCCTCGCCCTCCACATCGTTGGCGATGACCAGCAAGGGCCGGCCAGCGTGGCTCACGGCCTCAAGGACCGGCAGCAGTTGCGCGATGGCGGCAATGTTCGCGTCGCACAGCAGCACCAGCGGCGAATCCAGCACGACGGCACGGCTCTCGTTGGTCGCGAACAAGGGCGAGAGGTAGCCGCGATCGATCAGCGCGCCGTCGGCGATGTCGAGTGCGTCGTCCAGCTTGGAGCCATCCTCCACGCTGATTGCGCCATCCTTGCCGACCCGCTCGACAGCCTGCGCTACCAGCGTGCCGACGGTCTGGTCGCCGCTGGCCGAGATCGTGGCTATCTGGCGCATCTCGCCGGTACTGCTGCAGGGCCGGGCGCTTTCCAGCAAGGCGCTGGCGACCAGCTTGCCGGCGGCCTCGATGCCGCGCTTGAGTTGCATGGGGTCGTGGCCGGCTTCGACGTATTTCACGCCCTCAGCCACGATCGCGTGGGCCAGCGTGGTCGCAGTGGTGGTGCCATCGCCAGCGATCTCGCTGGTGCGCACCGCGGCCTCGCAGAGCAGGCGGGCGCCCATGTCGGCGAACGGATTGGCCAGCGTCACCGACTTCGCCACGACCACGCCGGAATTGGCGACCAGCGGCACCATGTCGGGCCGCTCCACGATCACGTTGCGGCCTCCCGGGCCCAGCGTGACCTTGACCGCGTGGGCCAGTTGTTCCACGCCGCTCAGCATCATGCGGCGCGCGCCTTGGTGGAAGATAAGTGTTCTGGCAGGCATGAAAAACTCCGCATTGACAATCAGTGGGTCGGGCTTGCTACTACGGTAGTTGCCGTGCAGGTCCGCACGTTGATGCAACGCAAGCCCGGGGTGGCGCCCCGCGCCTGTGACAGGCGCGCTTCATTCCGGCCGGTCGCTGTCCAGTACGGGCACGGGATGCCCGGGCTCCAGCGGCTCCAGCGCCTTGGTCTCATCCAGGTGGAAGAGGGGCATTGCGCGACCTGCTACGGCGGGTCATGTAGGCGGTGTCGCCTGCAGGTGTCTGGTCATTGTTTGATCCAGCCCAAGTCGATGGCCGCGCAGGCGCATAGCTTTAACAGTGTGAACGCGCCCCGTCGTCAGCACGACTAAGGAAATGCAACTGGCGCGGGACATCGGCAACCCCATCCAACATGCCTGCGGGGAGCGCTGACGATGGACCTCGGCATCGCCGAGACCGAACTGAACGTGCACTGGCACAGGACGCGACGGTGGCGCGGCCGTTGGCAAGGACAGGAAGAGGGGGGAAGGGAAGTCTCATGGAGCACATCACCATCGAACAGGTGCGGATCCATATCGGCGACATCGCGCTGCCAGGCGACCTTACCCTGCCGGAAGCGGCATCCGGCCTGGTCCTGTTCGCACATGGCAGCGGCAGTTCGCGCTACAGCGTGCGCAGCCGCGGGGTCGCAGCGACGCTGAATCGGGTGGGCCTGGGCACGCTACTGTTTGACCTGTTGGCGCCGGACGAGGACGCCGGGAGGTCGAAGCGATTCGACATCGCCCTGCTCGGGGAACGCCTCAAAGCTGCCACGGTCACGGTCGCGCACCTGACGCGCGATCGCCACCTGCGGCTCGGCTACTTCGCCGCCAGTATGGGGGCTGCCGCGGCCATCCGTGCCGCCGCTGAGCCGCCGCCGCGCATGCGGATCGACGCGGTGGTGGCGCGCGGAGGCCGCGTGGACCTGGCAGGCCACGAGGCGCTGCGCCAACTGCAGGCCCCGACGCTGATGATCGTAGGCGAAGCGGATCCGGTGGTGCTGAAGCTCAACGCGCGCGCCACCGCATGGATGCAATGCGAGAAGCGGCTGGAGGTGATTCCCGGCGCCACTCACCTGTTCGAGCAGCCGGGTGCGCTGGAACAGGTCGGCGAGCTCGCCGGAAAATGGTTCTGCCAGCATTTTGCAGCGGCTGGCGGGAACTTGTAGTTCGACAGGATTTCCATGGTGCCGTGCGATGCACGGCGATGACTCAGTGAAAAGGAGAATGAAATGAACGATACTCGCGCCGCGCTTTTGCCGCACAAGGAAGCACTAGCCCGTGATGCCAACACGCTGTTGGCGGATGTACAGGCATTGTTGCGGGATGTTGCCGACGAAGCCGGCGTGGAGACCGCGCAGGCACGCGCGCAGCTGAGCGCACGCCTGCACGCGCTCCAGGGCCGCCTCGCCGAGCAACGCCAGGCGGCGCGCATGCGTGTCTCGCAATGGGCCGACACCACGGATCGCTACGTCCACGCACATCCCTGGGAGAGCATGGGCTCCGTCGCCGCTGTCGCGGCCGTGGCTGGCGCCCTGGTCGCGCTGGCCGTCACCCGCCGTTAGCGCGGGCACGGCAGGCCTGGATGCGAGCCTGCAAGGATGCCTGCATGGACCCAATCGTGTTCGCCATGCCCGGCAATGAACGGCAGGCCGCGGCCATCACCGCCTGCCTGCCCGGCCGGCCGGGCGAGGCCGAGGTCCGGCGCTTTCCCGACGGCGAATCCTACGTCAGGCTGCTGCAGCCAGTGGCCGGTTGCGAAGCCATGGTCGTGTGCACGCTGGACCGTCCGGATGCCAGGCTGGTGCCGCGCTGCTGTGGCCCGCTGCCGCAGCCAGGGAAGGCGGCGCCGTGCGGGTCGGACTGGCGGCGCCATACCTCGCGTACATGCGCCAGGACAAGCTCTTCCGGACAGGCTGCAAGCGGTCGCGGCCGACATTGTCACGTGCGACACCGTTGCGCACCCATCCAACCGCATTCCCGTAGCAGAGCGCCTGGCAGCCGGCATCCGGCTGGCACTCCAGGCGCCAGCGGGTTCAGGAGATCCGTCATGAACAAGCTCACAGCGCAGGAAACCGTCTCGCTGGCGGCGCAGCTTGACGCGGACGAAGCGCGCATCCATGCCGCCGTTGGTTCCGCCGACACGCCGATGACACCATTGGCGCAGCGTGAGGCGCGGGACGAGGGCGACCTTGCCGACGAAGAAATCCTGCAGCGGCAGGACGATGCGATGCTGGAACACTACCGCATGCAACTGGCCGACATCGCCGCCGCGCGGGCGCGGATGCAGCACGGCCAGTACGGCACCTGCATCGATTGCCAGCAGCTGATCCCGTTCTCGCGCCTGCAGGCATATCCGACCGCGAAGCGCTGTACCGCATGCCAGCGCCGGCACGAGCAGCTTTATGCGTGACAGTCGGAGGATGCCGCCGAGGGCAACTGAGCGCCTGGCGGGCTGCCACCGCGAAAGCGACGGTCGCCCCCCCGGCAGCGGCCGGGAGGCTGGCGCTGACCGGCTAGCGCAGGTCGTACTCGCGCATCATTTCGGTCGTGACTGCCTTGACCGTGGCCAGGCATGCCGGCGGGACAGCGGGGAAGGCGTCGATGGTCCAGTTGCAGCCGCCGTTGGCAGTTGCGTCGACACGCTGCGGCAACGGGATGTCGCAGTCGCGGCAGGTGTCGCCGAGGTCGGCGTTTTCCTGCAGACGCCGCAGAATTTCATTGCGGATCTGTTCCGCACTGCCGAGGTTCTTGATCATGTCGGTGTCTCCTGTTGTCAGGTGGTGGCGATCCGGCCAGGATGCCTAGACCGGCGCGCTGTCATGCGGAGCCGGACGCCCGATGGTCTGGTACAGGATCGGTTCCTCGTCCTCGTTCAGCGACATATGCTCGGCCAGCTGGCGCCGGTTAAGCCAGCCGCGCACCACCGCGCCCAGCCCGGCCGAGGCGCAGTAGAGATAGGCGTTCTGGACCATGGCGCCGGCCGCGGCGGCAGCGAAGGTCTCGTGCAGCTTGGGCGGGACGTCCTGCATCCGGCCATGGTTGGCGACGTAGACCAGGTCCAGCGGCGCCATGCCGACGAAGTCCTGGTAGCCGGTCATGCTGCGCACGTCTGCCGCGCGCTTCAGCACCAGGCAATGGTGGATCGGGTCGTAGCGGTAGAGGCCGGCGGGCAGCGCCGCGTAGACGTCGATCACCGCCTCGCCGTGCGGCGAAGGGGCTGTGCGGCCGCCGCCCTGGGAGCGGTTGACGCCCGCCGCGGCCCACAGCAGCTCGCTCAGCTGCTGCAATGGCAGCGGCTGCTCGTCGAACTCGCGGGTGCTCATGCGCTGCCACAGCGCCCCCATCAGCGGCAGGCCATTGGTGCGGTCCGGCTGTGGCAGGGCGATGACCCGCTCGCTCGTGCCGGAGGCGGGGCGTGGCAGCAGGTCCTTGATGGGCTGGTAGGGGATGCGCTTCAGTTCGTCCATGGGAGCTCGCATTTGTTGCAAAGAGCGGCGCGAGCGCTCTGCGCATGGCACCGGTATGGACGAATGTAGGCGCTGCCCCCGGCCGTGGATTGCGCTCCGTCAAGCAGCGTCGATGGGGCCTTCCCTGGTGTGAAAGCAAGGGGTGCTGGCGCTGCTTTAGATGGCGGCGCCGAGCTCTGGCGTCAGCCGCAGCCGGGTGCGGCGGGGCCCGTAACGCTGCCCGGCGAGGCGACGCAGGCACGCTCGGCTTCGGTCAGCGGCTCCTGGACACGCATCTGCCACGCCAGCACGCCGTCGTCGGCATCCGACAGGTCCCCGCCCGCCCGGGCACGCGCGGCGATGCGGGCGCGCAGTGTCTCAGGGCTGGCTTCGCAGGTGACGATGGCGAAGGGCACGCCAAGGCGGCGCGCCTGGGCAGCAAAGCGTTCGCGCTCGGCGCGGACCAGGAAAGTCGCGTCGGCAAGCATCGGGATCCCGGCCCGGCAGCCGAGCCGGCAGACCGCGAGCAGGCGTCGGTAGGTCCGTGCCGTTTCGCTCGCGGCATACCAGCCACCCGCGGGCATCACGCCGCGGTGCAGGCCCTTGCGTACCGCGTCGGAGCGTACGCGTACCATCGACCCGGCCTCGCTCATCTGTGCCGCAACCGTGGACTTGCCGCTGCCGGACAGCCCATGCATCAGCACCATCGGCCCGCGACGGCGGCTGAGGCATCGCCATGCCAGCGCCAGCAGCCTGCCTGCCTCGGCCTGCGCCGGCGCCATGGACGCGCCCGCGGCGTGCTTCTGGCAGCCGCGCTCCAGCAGCACGCGCGCGCGCACCAGGGCCCGCATGGCGAGATAGAAGGGCAACACGGCCAGCGCGCCGTAGTCTCCCGACTGCTCCAGGTAGCCGTTGAGCAGCCGGTAGGCCAGCGCCGGTCGGCCATGGTGCAGCAGGTCCATGACCGGGAAGGCCAGGTCGCTGATGGTGTCGGTCCAGCGCAGGGCGGCGTCGAACTCCAGGCAGTCGAATGGGGTCGGCACGCCGTTCAGCAGCACGATGTTGCCCAAATGCAGGTCGCCATGGCACTCGCGTACATGGCCGTTGCGCAGGCGTGCCCGGAACGCATCCGTCAGCCGGGTGGCCTCGCTGCGCGCCCGCAGGGCCACGCGGCTGGCCAGGTGCGTGGCCGACGTCAGCCGGCCAATGCCGCCCAGGCACTCCGCAAGCGTCGCGTCGATGCGGGCCGGCGTGCCAAAGCTATCGGAAGGGGCGGCAGGGGGCTGCGCCTGGTGAAAGGATGCAATGCTGCGCGCCAGCGCATCGATATGGCCCGGCTCCAGCCGGTCCGCAACGATTCTTGCGCTGAGCAGGTCTTGCTGGTCGAAGCGCCGCATCCGGACCGCATGCTCGATCGGTATGCCGCCGCCACCGATGCGCACCGAGCCGGGCGTGGGGCCCGCCAGGATCGGCACCACATCCAGATACAGGGCAGGTGCGAACCGGCGGTTCAGGCGCAGTTCGGTCTCACAGTCGTCGCGGCGTGCCTGCGCGGTGGAGAAGTCGACAAAGTCGAACCGCACCGGCTTGCGCACCTTGTAAGCAAAGTCCCCGGCCAGGAAGACACGGGAGATATGCGTCTCGATGACCTGTACTGCCGGCGCCGGGTGGGGGTAGGCGTCCGGCTGCTGCAAGGCGGCCATCAACGCCGCGTCGTCCCATTGACTTTCCATGTCCCTTGCCGCCTGCGCCCTTGCGCTGTTGTGAACTGCCACCTCAACTGCAGCCTCGGCACGCAGACTCCGGCTGCCAACTCGCCCCGCGGCGCCCTATGCCGTCACGTCGGCCAGATCCTGCCCCAGGATGCCCGCCGCGCTACAGAGTACGCCCACGATAGCCAGCAGTGCGCGCCACGGGTGGCTCAGCAGCGCCTCCACTTGCTCGCTGCGGCTCTCGCCAGACAGGCACCAGATGCAGAAGTGCTCGCAGTTGTTGGTAAGAAGGCGGTAATCGTCCTCTCCAAGCCGCGCAGTCGCGCGCCGTACGATCTCCGCCTCGACGTACCTCGCTTGCGTGGCCGGCTCGACGCGAAAGCCGTAGCCGCCGGCAAAGCCGGCGAGGGTGGTCTTTTCGACGGGGCCGCAACGCAGGAAACCTTTGAACCCGACATAGTGCACCACCTCGCCGTTGCCGACATAAATGCCGTGGTGGACATAACCACGGCGGTCCGTCTTCAGATGCGCGCCAAGAGGAATGTCCGCGGAGATTGCCGCAAGGCGCTGTGCGTGTCCGATGTGGTGATCGTCGCTCATCGCTTTTCCCCTTGTTGCCTTTGTTGTGCTGGTCGCTCCTGCCCCGGTGGTCCCGGTTTTCCTGCCGATGAGGGCAACCGTGTGCCCCGTGTATGCCTGCAGTATCGTTGCCGGCCGGCGACGCCGAAATCAGCCGGTTCCGAAAAACGTGTCGGCTTGCTGCCATGCAGCTTGTACGCGCATCGCGACGGCGCTTGTCCGCCGTTCGCACCGGGCTGTCAGCGGAACCTGACAAGGGCGCGGCGGTATAACCCGATATTTCCCAGCCATTGTGGAGAGGAGGAGCATTCACCCTGCGTTGGCCTCTGACCATGGTGGACGCCGCACGCGGGGACCCGCTGCCGGATGCTGCCATCCTCGTGTCCAGTCAGGACGGGCGCTCGATATTGCATGCGAGCGCAACCGGGCCGATGTTCTATCTCCGGCTTCCCACGGGCGTCTATTGGCTGGCAATTGGTTATCAGGGCTGGGTCCGGACCCGCGATATCGCCGTCGACGGCCCGGCACTCGACATGACGTTTCGCCTGCCCGTGAGGACGCTGGAGGACGACTGGCTGCTTTGCAGCTCGCCGCGCGGCAACGTCGCGGTTACCGCCGTCTGGTGACGCCATCTCAGCTTCGCCATCAATTACCACCGTCGGCGCAGAACGTCACTCCGTGGGCGCATCTTCGCGCAGCGCATGGAACAGCTCGTCCTCCTGCGCGCAGTGCAGCCGCAATACGGCCTCGAGCCCGTAGAGCAGCCGCTGGTACTCCCTGACCCTGCCGGCGTCTGGCCCATCCGGCGGTGAGTCGTCCGCCATCCGCTGCAGTAGCCGGATCACCCGGAAGATCTCGCGGTGCATCGCGCTCATCGCCGCCAGCGGATCCTCGCCTCCGACCAGCAGCGCGAGTTGCGGATAGAGCTGCGCGTCATCGTGCTGTTCGTGGGGCAAAAGTGTTCCGCTGAGGGATGCGCACAAGCGGCGCAGTTCCGTGCCCGCGGCGTGGCCAGGCATGGCTGGCAACCTGTCCGCGAGGCTGCGGATCTGTTCCATCAGCGGCGCCAGCGCGGCGTGCTCCTGGTTCAGGCGCTCGGCGTCGGCCGTGGACAGGCGTTCCGCCGGCACCGACGGGTCGGCGCGCAGGGCGCGCAGCGCATTGGCAATGACCAGCACATCGATGACCTCCTGCAGCATGGCGCCGGCCAGTGGCGGCAGGTAGCCGAACGCGGCGACCGCCATCGCGACGAACGACAGGCCCATGCCGGCCATGGCGCTTTGCACGGCCAGCCGGCGCGACCGGCGGGCGATGCGCACCGCGTCCACCAGCCGGTCAAGCCGGTCCACCAGCAGCACGACATCCGCGGCTTCCGACGATGCCGCGGCACCTCGTGCGCCCATGGCCACGCCGACGTCCGCGGCGGCCAGCGCCGGTGCATCGTTCACGCCGTCGCCCACCATCAGCACAGTGCCGTCGTGGCGCGCCGCCTCGATCGCGGCAAGCTTCTGCGAGGGGGTGAGGTTGGCATGGACCTCGGTCACGCCCAGCATTGCGCCGACGGTCTCGGCGACGTCGAGCCGGTCTCCCGTGAGCATGGCCAGGCGCCGTATGCCCGCCTTGCGCAGCAAGCGCAACGCGCGCGGGGTGTCCATGCGAATCAGGTCCACGAACTGCAGTGCCCCGACCAGCACGCCGTCGACCGTGACCAGCGAGACCGAGGCGCCTTCGAAGGCCGCGCGCTGCAACATGGCCTGGCACCACGGTGGCCCGGCATCGCCGCCGCCGGCAAAGGCGGGCGATCCCACCGCCACCACGTGCTCGCCAACCCGCCCGGCAATGCCAGCACCGGCGGTCTCGGTCACGCCTGACGGCAGGTCCAGGGCCAGGCCTCGCTCGCGCGCCGCGGTCGTGATGGCTTCGGCGACAACATGCCCGGAGGCCTGGGACAGCGAAGCGGCGACGCGCAGCACGTCGGGCGCCGGCCATCCGGGCGCGCTCTCGATGGCCGCCAGGCGGGCCCTTCCGCCCGTCAGCGTCCCGGTCTTGTCGAAGAAGAGGATGCCCGCCTGCGACAACCTTTCAAGCGCGCCGCCGCCCTTGACCAGCACGCCGCGCCCGGCGCAACGCGACACCCCGGACACAATCGCCACCGGAACGGCCAGGATCAACGGACAAGGGGTGGCGACCACCAGCACCGCCAGCGCCCGCGCGAGTTCACCACTGGCAAGCCAGGCAAGCCCGGCGACGAGCAGGGTGACAGGCACCAGCCACAGTGCGTAACGGTCGGCCAACCGCGCCGCGGGCGGGCGCTCCGCGCGGGCGGTGCGCACCAGCCTGGCGATGCCGGCGAAGGTGCTGTCTGCCGCGGTGGTCGCTGCCACCATCTCGAACGGGGTGCCGGCGTTCAGCACACTGCTGCGCACGGTCTCGCCAGGGAGTCGCTGCCGTGGCAGCGACTCGCCAGTCAGGGCAGATTCGTCCAGCGTCGCCTGGCCCAGCAATGCGCCGTCCACGGGTACGACTTCGCCATGCCGGACCAACAGGCGATCCCCCGGACTGACCACATCGAGGGAAACCGCGCGCCATTCTCCGTCCTCGAAGCGGTTGGCGGACTGCGGGGCGCGGCTGAGCAGGGCGGACATCTCCCGCTCGGAACGGGCCTGCGCATAGTTCTCAATGGCCCTGCCGCTCTCGATCATCAGGGCCAGTACGGCAGCCGCGAGGAATTCGCCAAGCGCCAGCGCCAGCCCGATCGCCAGCAGCGCCAGGACATCGACGCCCGCTTCCTTCCGGCGCAGCGACCGCACGATGGCGACGATCAGCGCGCCGGCGACGACCAGCGCGCCAACCGCCCAAGCGAGCCTCGCGGCGAGCGCTTCGCCGAAGGCAAAAAGCAGCAAGCCAGCGCCCAGCGTGCCGGCCGCGACTGGCAGCAAGCCGAGGTCAAACTTGCGAAACCCGATGTGCATGGCGAACCCGATCCCCTGCGTAACTGGCGCCGGTTGCTGGGATACTCCCGCTGATGCCTTCAGGCGATCGCAGATCCTGCCGCGCTGGCGGCTGCGCAATCCCGGCTGCACGCCGAATCAGGCACTGTGTAATGGTGATGTTAGTCCAACAGGCACCGGGCCGATAATAGCCTCGGCCGCAGGCAGGGCGCGCCAGCCAGCCCTGGAGATAGTCGATGGCTGCAGGGGCCGCGGTTCGCGGCGCCACGGAGATGATTCGGCACGGCGCGGACCCGCAGTGGCTGTCGGCGGTACTGCCGTATTCGCTCACTCCTTGATGCACGCGGCGATTACGGCGCATTTTCGGTTCAAATTGCGCTTTGGCCGGTGCCGCCCTATATATTTGGGGGGCGAGAAGCACTCTCAGACAATCATCGTCCATTCCATGAGCAACCCTTTGGCACCCGCGGGCAAGGTGCAGCCTTCGTCCGAACGTTCTCACTCCCTTGCCATGGCGATTGGCAGTGTGACGGCCGTTCTCCTCCTCGCGGGGGGATGCTTCTTGATGGCTACCGTCGAATGGTATCGGCAGTTCCTGGCGCCGTTGGTGCTCTTGACGGGCGCGGGCATCGGACTCGCCGTGGGACTTTACTGGAACCGGCTGAGGAAGCTTACAGGGAGTAGTGATATCCAACGCGTGGCGGATAGCGAAGCCCAGTTGGCGGGGATCATCCGATCTTCGATGGAAGCGATCATCACCGTGGACAGTGACCAGCGCGTCGTACTGTTCAATCCCATGGCAGAAACGCTATTCGCCTGGCCGGCCGAACTTGCAATCGGGCGCTCCCTGAGCGACTTCATTCCCCACCGCTTTCGGGCCGCCCATGCAGAGCATGTGCGCCGGTTTGGGATCACGGGCGTTTCGGACCGCGAGATGGGACTCCAACGGGCGCTGTGCGCCATGCGTCGGGACGGAAGCGAGTTCCCTATCGAAGCATCCATTTCACAGATCTCTGTCGGCGAGGCCAAGTTATACACTGTGATGCTGCGCGATATCACCGAACGCGTGCGTGCTGAGGAAGCCCTGCACCGAAGCCTTCAGCTTGTGAAGGAAAGCGAGGCGCGATTGGCGGGAATTATCCGCTCCTCCATGGAAGCGATCATCACCGTGGACAATGAACAACGCGTAGTGCTGTTCAATCCAATGGCGGAGACGTTGTTCGCCTGGCCCGCCGAACTCGCGACTGGCCGCCCCCTCGGCGACTTCATTCCCGAACGCTACCGGGCCGCTCATGAGGAGCACGTGCGTCGGTTTGGGATCACGGGCGTATCGGATCGTCAGATGGGACGTCAACGGGCACTCTACGCTCTGCGTCGTGACGGCACTGAATTCCCTATCGAAGCATCCATCTCGCAAACGGCCCACGAAGGCACGAAGCTATATACCGTGATGCTGCGTGATATCACGGAGCGGGCACGCGCGGAGGCGGCCCTGCGCCGCTCACGGGAAGAACTGCAACAGCTTTCAGATGGGATACTCGCTGCCCGCGAGGAGGAGAGGCGCCGCATTGCACGCGAGCTGCACGATGACCTGGGCCAGCGCCTGAGCGCGCTTAAGATGGACATGGCTATGCTCGGCGCGGACGTCGATGAGGGCCGTGACACAGCAGGACTGCTAGACGAGATTGGTGCCATAAACGGCGTCATCGACAATACTGTTGCCTCGGTCCGACGCATTGCCAGTGACCTACGGCCGGCCTTGCTGGACGAGTTGGGAATGATTCCTGCCATTGAGTGGTTGGCCGATGATTTTGCCAACCGGTACGGATTGGCGGTGAGCGTGGACGGTGCCGAGGCTGACGTCCCCGCGCAGACGGCAATCGCCATGTTCCGCATTGTCCAGGAGGCATTGAGCAATGTCGTCCGGCATGCCGACGCGACCACCGTGCATATTCAGCTCACCCAGTCAGAGGGCCAACTTGTGTTGCGGGTGCAAGACAATGGGGTGGGCTGGGACAAGGTCTCCTCCGCAAGCGGGCCACGCAAATCGCTGGGACTCCTTGGCATCCGGGAGCGGGCACGCCTTCTGGGTGGCAGCTTCACCATCGACAGCACTCCCGGCAAGGGCTTTTGCCTAATCGTGCAAATTCCCCACGAAAGGGTGGCCTGATGCGACATGCCTCATGATTGGGGATGGCATCGCAGTTGTCCGGAATCAAGCCCCCATGTGCCGGGGTAATTCTGGCGATTGTAATTGCGAACGCCGCGACCGGCTTCATTCAGGACGGCAAGGCGGAAAAAAGCCACGGACCGTTTCGGCACCGGCGACGCTACGCCGAATGCTTTGCAGACACTCACTCCATTCTGCTGCTGCAGCGGAACTGCCGTCGCAA